>JAPLUA010000513.1 GCA_026397855.1 Verrucomicrobiota bacterium
ATGAGCTTGAAGTGGATCGCCCAGCGCTTACACATGGGCACTTGGACTTACGTGTCCAACCTCCTGAATGAGCCACCGCCAACGCATCCGGCAGCTCAGGAAATGTTGCTGTTGTGTCAATAGTGAGGACTGACACTTGCAGACTTGCAATGGGCCGCCGAAAATCCCCCGCCGCAAAACCCCACCCCGCCCGCACAGTAAATCCCGCCGTTTGCCGGCCCGTGTAACAAATTCGCTTGCCACGAATTCAAACCCGTGTTACAAGGGTTCATCATGGCTCGCTCATCAACCAGTTTTCGGCCCAAATGGAAGCTAGGCAACACTACGGTCATCCGCGTGCCGCAAACCCTAGCCCCGGCAGTCCTGCGCTACGCGCACGACCTGGACGCGAAGACCGAGCCGCCCGAGCTGCATGACCCGTCAATTGCCTACCGCACCGCGGAAGACGTTGAAATGGGCAAGCCGGTCAATGTTGCCTCTGTACCCCAGCGCTCCCCCTTCCGCTATCCCGGCGGCAAGACTTGGCTCGTTCCCTACATCCGCTCTTGGCTCGCCCACCGACCAAACCCCGCTGGCGTCCTCGTCGAACCTTTCGCTGGCGGCGGCATCGTTGGCTTGACCGCCGGCTTCGAGGGGCTTGCCGAACATGCCGTCCTGGTCGAGCGCGACCCGAACGTCTCCTCTGTCTGGCACACCATTTTCGGCGGCCAGGCCAAATGGCTCGCCGACCAAATCCTGAATTTCGAGCTGACGCGTCAGAACGTCACCGGCATCCTGCACAAGGAACCTGCCACCCAGCGCGAGCGCGCCTTTGCCGTCATCCTCAGAAACCGCGTCCAGAGGGGCGGCATCATGGCGGAGGGTGCTGGATTAGTGAAGACTGGCGAGAACGGGCGCGGCCTGAACTCTCGGTGGTACCCTGAAACCCTCGCGCGTCGCATTCAGGAGATCGCCGGCGTTCGCGAGCGGTTCTCTTTCATCGAAGGCGACGCCTTCGATGTCATCCGTCGCTACGCCGACGACGAGACCGCGGCCTTTTTCGTGGACCCGCCCTATACGGTCGCCTCTAAGCGCCTCTACACTCACTGGCAGGTTGACCACCGCAACTTGTTCGGCCTCCTGGCAGGCGTGAAAGGAGACGTCCTCCTGACTTACGACAACACCAGGGAAATCGCCTCGCTCGCCTCAGAATTTGGGTTCGAGACCCAGGCCATCGCGATGAAGAATACCCACCACGCCAAGATGACCGAACTTCTGATCGGCAAAGACCTGTCCTGGCTCAGGAATGCGGCAAACGGTCGCGAATCTGCTTCTCGAAACTCTCAAGAGACATTGGCGTTCCACCAGTAAGCCCCTCCACTGCGTTGTCGAGCGTCGTGCAGTGAGTTCCATGCCGCTGGAGCGCAAAGCGGCCATCTTGGGAAGGCGCAAACGAAACGACGAACCACACAATTTCGCAGTTCGACAAGTCCTTCACCTCCCGCATCTGGCTCAGCGAATCCCAAAACGACCGATCAATCACCACGGCCATCTTCTTTCCCCACCGGCTGATTGTCGGCACCTTGATCTGGAGTTGCGGCATCAGCCGCTTCGGTCCGGATGACCGGAAATCCGGTCGGCGCTGAACTGCCGGAAACGGTACGCCGGGCCCTGTCCATTCCCGCATCACCTTGAAATCGTTCTCCATGCTCATCCCGGAGAAATACACCGCCTGAATTTCCAGCGCACACCACCGC
>JAPLUA010000516.1 GCA_026397855.1 Verrucomicrobiota bacterium
GTCACGCTGGCGCGCAGCCTGGGAATGTAACAAACGGCTCCAATGCCCAGCGCGTGGAATGGTGCCAGGTTGCCTGCTGTCCTGTCCCGGGTCTTGCGTGGAAACGGGCCGGCTTTATCTGCGCGCCGCCATTACAGAAAACCACACTTGCATGATTGACCGAGTTCATGCATTGTCTTGGATAGTTTTGTTAGGAGAAGCCCTTAATAGGGTATATCAAGCACTGATTTGACATAGCAGGTGTCGGTATGGATGTGGCATCTCAAGGAGTGGCTGAGAATTATGATGGGTCTTCGGCGACCCAGTGGCAGGCAGTTCCCGATTCGAGAACCGGCGTCAGGTCCCAGGCTGCGTCGGTGCCCGAACCGGCGAATGTGGCTTTGGGTATTCTAGCGGGGCTCTTCCTGCTCGTCATCGTCTTTCGGGTTCGGCTGGTGCGGAATCGGGTGCGCCGCTGGCGAGGCGCTTTCACCCAATGGCTTGACGCCGTTTAGCGGCTACCTTCCACTCCCAAAGAATGGGTTGCAGTCGGGCGCCCGGCGAAACACCATTTGCGCCATGAAGCGAATGCTCTGTTTGGCGGGCCTGCTCCTGCAGGTGATTTCCCTCTCACGCGCTGTTGCCGGTCCGCCGCCGGCGGCGGACGGTATTGACAGCGCCCTGGCCGGCTATTTTGCGCGCGAAACCGCGGCGGTCTCCTCCCAATGCCTGGCGGACATCCACTCGCTGAAGGACTGGGAATCGCGGCGCGGGGAGTATCGGCGACAGTTGCAGGAGATGCTCGGCCTTTGGCCCGCCCCGGAGCGGACGGACCTGAAGCCGGTCGTTACTGGAAAGCTGGAGCAGCCCGATTTCACGGTGGAGAAGCTGCACTTCCAGGCGATGCCGCACCTTTATGTCACCGCAAACCTCTATCTGCCGAAGAAGCTGGAGCAGCCGGCGCCGGCGATTCTTTACGTGTGCGGCCACAGCCGGGTGTTTACGAACGGGATAAGCTGCGGCAACAAGACCGGCTACCAGCACCACGGCATCTGGTTTGCGCGCAATGGCTACGTCTGCCTGGTGATTGACACGGTGCAGTTCGGGGAGATCCAGGGCCGGCATCGCGGCACCTTTAGCGACGGGCGTTGGTGGTGGAACTCCCGCGGCTACACCCCCGCCGGCGTCGAGGCCTGGTTCGGCATCCGCGCGCTGGATTACCTGTGCTCGCGGCCGGAGGTGGATAAGGAGCGCATCGGCATGACGGGCCGGTCGGGAGGCGGGGCCTACACCTGGGCGGTGGCGGCGCTGGACGATCGGGTCAAGGTGGCGGCCCCCGTGGCCGGCATCACCGACCTGCGCAACCAGGTGGTGGACGGCTGCCTGGCAGGCCACTGCGACTGCATGTTTTTCCCGAACACCTACCGCTGGGACTTCCCGCAGATGGCGGCGCTCATTGCCCCGCGCCCGCTGCTGATCGGAAACTCGGACAAGGACCGGCTGTTCCCGCTCGATGGGGTTATGCGGATCTACACCCAGACCCGGCGTATCTACGAGCTCTACGGGAAGACGAACGAGTGCGGCCTGCTCATCACCGAAGGTCCCCACGAGGATACGCAGGACCTGCAGTTGCCGGTCTTCCGCTGGTTCAACCGCTTCCTCAAGGGCCAGGATCCGATCATCGAGATGGCGGCTACGAAGTGCTTTACGCCGGATCAACTCCGGGTCTTCGACCATTTGCCGCCGGATGAGGTGAACACGAAGATTGACGAAACGTTTGTGCTGATGGCGCCGCCGAGGCCGTTGCCCGCAGCCACGGCTGAGGTCGGTCGGCAGCGCGCGGAGTATGTGAATGCGCTGCGGGAGAAGGTGTTTGGCGGTTGGCCGGCGGGGAGCGGAGCCATCAAGCCGGAGTTGGGCGGACAGTCAGCCGAAGGCGGCCTGCGCGTCCGGTGGTATCACGTTAACAGCCAGCCGGATGTGTGGCGCCGGCTCCTGGTGGTGCAGGATCCCAAGGTAAGGAAGCCGGAGAAGGTTCTCCTGACTGTGCTGGATTCGGAGAGCCTGACCAATGCGCCGGCGAAATGGCTCTGGCTGGGAGGCGCGACGCCGGCGGCAACCGCCGACTTGCGGCGGGAGATGCAGGCCCGGAACCTGGCCCTCGCATTCTTTGCCCCGCGCGGA
>JAPLUA010000175.1 GCA_026397855.1 Verrucomicrobiota bacterium
AGAACATGTCCTTTCTGGATCGTTACCTCACGGTCTGGATTTTCGCGGCCATGGGCCTGGGCGTCCTGCTAGGCCATTTCGTAATCAGCAATCCAACGGCGTTCTTCGCGCCCATGACTGTCGGCACGACGAACTTGCCCATCGCCATCGGCCTGATCCTGATGATGTATCCGCCGCTGGCGAAGGTGAAGTACTCACAGCTTCCAAAGGTGTTCGCGGATACCCGCATTCTAAGCCTCTCGCTGGTGCAGAACTGGGTCGTCGGCCCGGTGCTGATGTTCCTGCTGGCGGTGTTGCTGCTGCGCGATCACCCGGACTACATGGTCGGGCTGATTCTGGTGGGCCTGGCGCGCTGCATTGCGATGGTGCTTGTCTGGAACCAGCTCGCCAAAGGGAGCAACGAATACGCCGCCGGACTGGTCGCCCTCAACAGCATCGCACAGATCCTCTTTTACAGCTTCTACGCCTGGCTTTTCATCACCGTGCTGCCGCCCTATTTCGGATTGAAAGGCGCCGTGGTGCCGATCCGAATGATCGAGATATTTTGGAGTGTGATGATCTACCTGGGCATCCCCTTCGCCGCGGGGGTTTTGAGCCGGGTGATTCTCGTGCCGCTCAAGGGGGAGGAGTGGTATGAGCGCGTTTTCATCCTACGCATCTCCCCGATCACACTCACCGCGCTGCTGTTCACCATCGTCGTGATGTTCACGTTCAAGGGAGATGCGATTGTGCAACTCCCGCTCGATGTGGTTCGGATCGCGATTCCCCTCCTGCTCTACTTCGCGATTATGTTTCTGGTGAGCTTTGTGATGGCCAAGCGGCTTGGCGCGGACTACCCGCGCTCCGCAACGCTGGCCTTCACTCCGGCCGGCAACAACTTTGAGCTCGCGATTGCCGTGGCGATTTCGGTCTTTGGGCTCGGCTCGGGTGTGGCGTTCGCCGCCGTCGTCGGACCCTTGATCGAGGTGCCGGCCCTGATTGGGCTCGTTCACGTCGCATTCTGGTTTCGACGTCGGTTTTAAGGCATTGCCCGGCGTGGCAATAACAAAAAGGGCCAGCGACCCGACGCTGGCCTGTTCATGCTGAGGGCGCTGGTCGGGGCAAGTAACTGTTTCGAGGTGGCGGTGGCCGTGGCGAACACCCTAATTGGTCCTGGCTCGGGCCCGGCCTTGGCGACGGTGGCGTGCGTGCTGGTGGAAGTCCCGGTGATGCTCTCGGTGTGCAACGTGTGCAACGGGACGCGGGGATGGTATGGCAAGGAAGCGGCGGCTGGCGATCGGTAGCCGGTTGGCGGGCGCGGAGGCGAGAGGTTTGCCGGGGCCGCTGCCGGACTTTGAAACAAATTCGTGTTTCGCTCAGGGCCCGACCTTGCGCCAAATCACGCGTTGCTGCGCTTTTCCCCGTAGTTGATGGTCATGACCCCTCCCATCAGGTTGACGATCCGCACGTTGGCTAGTCCCAGGTCGCGCATCTTTGCCGCCACACCGTGCTGGGCGGGGTAGTGCTGCAAGGATTCGAGAATGTAGGCATAGGCGGCGGCGCTGCCGCAGAAAACCCGGCCGAGGCAGGGCACGAACAGCCTCAGGTAAAGGTAGTAGAGCTTGCGCCACGCAAGATTATCCGGTTTGCCGAAGTCCAGCACCACCAGCCGTCCGCCGGTCCGGGTGACGCGATGCATCTCCTGGAGCCCGGATTCCCAGTTGGCGAGGTTGCGCAGGCCATAGGCTACCGTCACGATATCGAAGGAGGCATCGGGAAACGGGATGCGCTGGGCGTCGGCGCGGATGCAGTGTGCGGCGGGTGCGGGGTGATGCGTGATGCGTGATGCGTGATTGTCCGGGGGGGCCGGTGACCGGTCTTTCGGACTTCGGCTTTCGGATGTCCGCCGCTCCGCCACTTCCAGCATCTGCTCGCTGAAGTCCAGGCCGACCACCTCTGCGCCGCGCCGGGCCAGCGCCAGGAGGAGATCGCCCGTGCCGCAGCAGACGTCCAGCGCGCGCTGCCCGGGGCAGGGGCGGGCCAGTTGAATGACGCGCCGTTTCCAGTAGCGGTGCAGGCCGAAGCTCTGCAAGTCGTTAATGAGGTCGTAGCGCGGCGCGATCCGGGCAAAGAGTTCGCTCACCCGTGCCGCCCGTTGCTCCCCCGGATCAAAGTAGGTTTTCGCCATGTGCGGGCAAGCCGGCATCGGCGCCTGCCTCAGGCAAAGATCCTGCGCAAGTAGTCAATGCTCTTCGCCGCAATCACTTCGGCGCCCTCTTCGAACTTGAATACCTCCACGGAGACGTAGCCAGAGTAGCCGACCTCCTTTAATGCGGCGGCGATCGGCTTGAAGTCCACGTCGCCGAAGCCGGGTCCCTTCAGGTTGGTGTCGTTGGCGTGAAAGTGGGCGAAGTGCGGCCAGGAGTCGCGGATGATGGCCGGGATGGGCTTGGACTCCGAGGACATGGCCTTCACATCGAGGATGATCTTGAAGCTCGGCGAGGGCACTTGCCGCACGAAGTCGAGGGCGTCGGCCGCCGTGTTGATGAAGTTTGTTTCCGAGGGGGCCAGCGGCTCGAAGCAGATGACCACTCCTCGCTGTTCCGCGCGCGCTACCGCATTGCGGAATGTCGCCGCCGCCCACTCCCGGCCCTGTTCGCGGGTCACATCCGGCAGCAGGCTGCGCTGCTTGGGTGAGCCGACGACCATCACCTTGCCCCCGAGGTCGCCACAGAAATCAACCAGGTCGCAGAAGTACTGAGCCGTGCGCTCGCGGAGGCTTCGGTCGGGGTGGTTGATGTAGAGGCCCTCCGGCTTGACCAGCACCCAGTGAATGCCGGCGATCTCGATCCGGTTGCGGGCCGCAGCCTCCCGAATCCTCTGCCGCTCGGCGGCGGGGATGTCCGTCACCGAATTCGCGATTGTGAACGGGGCGATTTCCACGCCGGCATAGCCGAGTTGCGCCGCGTGGGCAAAGGTGTCTTCCAGCTTCCAGCCCTGGTAAATCTCGTTGCAGATAGCGAATTTCATGCGTTCAAGACTCGGGGTTTGCAGGGAATTGTTCAAGGCAGAACAGTGCCCGTGCTGGGTTTTCCGGCGGCGATAGGATTCAGCGAGTGCCTGCCCCCGGTTCTCGATAGGGCTTCCCGGCCCGGTATAGCTCAAGCAATTCGCTATTCTTGTCCGCAACCTCCTTTTGCCCTGCCGCCGTGGCCAGCGCGCGGGCCTTTTCGGCTGCGGCTGCGGCATTGGGGAACCTCCCCGCCTCGGCGTAGGCCGCGGCCAGCGTGCCCAGCAGCACGGGTTCGCGTTGGCGCGTCAGCTCGCACGCACGCTCCGCCAGGCGCACGGCCTCGCCGCCGTTGCGCGCTTGCGCATCGGGGTTCGCCGCGAGAATCCACGCGAGGTTGTTCATGGCTTCGACGTGATCCGGTTGGAGGTCCAGCACCTGCCGGTAATGCCCGGCAGCCTCGATCGCCTTGCCCTGCATGGCTAAAGTCATCGCGTAAAGGTACCGCAGCCTGGCATCGTCGGGCTTGTCCTTGATGGCCTGCTCGTACTCGGCGGCGGCTTCTTCGTGGCGGCCGATCGAATCCAGGGTGAGCGCCAGGAAACTCCGGGCTTCCGGCCACTTGGGCTTGAGTGCCAGGGCCAGCCTCAGGTGGGTCATCGCATTGGTGAGATCCCCGGTCTCGGCAGCCGCGACCGCCAGCGAATGGTGCAGTGTCGGGTTGAAGGGGGTGACCCTGAGACCCTTTTCGCAGGTCTCGACGACCTGCCGCTGCTGGCCGGCTAATGCAAGGCAGGCCGCGAGCTGCTGGTAGGCTCCCGGGTGGTCTGGCGCTTCGCTGATGGCCTGCATCGAATGTCGGACGGCCTCGTCGTAGCGCCGTTCGAGCCCGAGCATTGCGGCGGATTCCATGAGCGCCTCGGCTTCGCGCGGGTGCTGCTGGAGCGCGAGGTCGGCCTGTTGGCGTGCTTCCTCGGCCCGGCCCAGATGACGCCAGGCTTCGGCCAATCCAACCCGTGCCGTCAGGGCCTGCGGGTCCAATGCGAGCGCCCGGGTAAAGCTGTCGGCCGCCTCCGCAAAACGGCCGTCATCGGCGAAGCCGACCCCGCGGGTTGTGTGCGTGAAGGCGTTCCCGGGCCGGATCCAGAAGGCGAGATAGACCGTGGTGGCCCAGGCCAAAACCCCGACCTGGAGCCCGAGCCGGAGGGTTGCGCTTTTCCCGGAGAGGAAGTCCCAGCCCAGGGCTGCCATCGCGCACAAAGGCAGCAGCGCCGGCAGCGCGTAAAACGCTTTCACCTGCGCATAGGAGGCCACGCGCAGGCTCATCAGCGCAACGCCGACCGCAAAGGCGAAGACCAATCCGAGCAGTAGAAACCATTCCGGTGTCGGCTGCCGGATGAACCTGATCAAGGCGACACAGAGGCCGGCGATCAGCAGGGCCGTCCCCAGGAGGGATAGCAGGTAGCCTGCATTCATCAGGTCGTAATTCCATTGCGGGCGAAAGTTCATCATGGCCGACCCGCTGCACAGGCCGTCGCCCCAGAAGGTGGCATACACGCCGTCGGCGAACCCGGAAATGCTGCTGAACAGGGGAGTGACGAATGCCTGCCCGAAACTCCGGTACCATTCGCAGGTGTGATACCCCGGATCCTGCCACCAGGCAAAGGGAAGTCGGGGATCCCAGTTGCCGATCAGCGGAGTGCCGAACCGCTGCCACACGCGGGCAAAGTGCCAACCACATACGGCCAGGCAGGCGGCGACAACCAGCGCGAGATGTCCTTCAGTGCGGCACCAAGCGACTGTGGACTTCGGACTGTGGGCTTTAGACTTCAGGAGGTTCCAGGCCAGCGCCACGAGAATCAGCGGAACCACCAGCACGGCCGAGAACTTGGTGAGCAACGCGAGCCCCATGCAAGCGCCGGTCGCAATCGCCAGGTTTCCTGCGCCTGTCTCCGTGCGCAGCAACCGCAGGCAGAAATACAGCGCCCCGGTGACGAACAGGGCCGCGAGGCTTTCGTTGGTGATATGGTGGGAGAGGCAGAGGTTCATTCCCAGGAACCCGGCAAAGAGCAGGCCGACCACCTGCTGGCGCGGGCGGCCGGGGAACAGCAGCCGCAGGCAGAGGAAGACCACGACCAGGTGAGCGATGCCGGTCAGCGCCGAGAAGGCCCGCAATGTCAGGATCGCCGAATCGGCCGTGGCCGGCCATCCGAGCGAGCCGATGATCAGGGCTGAGATCAGGTAAAACAGGGGCGGCTGATACATTTGCCAGCCATCGTCGGCGAGCGGCAACGCCTTGTTCTGGAGGATGTAGTCCATGTATTGCTGGTGGCCGTCGCGATCGAAGCCGAGCAGCGAGGCCAGTTGCGGCAGGTTATTGGCGAACAACACGGCATACGCCACAATGATCACTCCCAGAACAGCCAGGGGAGCCCGGGCAAGCGGGTCGCCGCCCGGGGAGGCTGCGTGGCCGGCGCTTCGGCGTCGCATGATCCAGCCGCTTCCAATGACTGCAACCGAGAACAGCAGGATCAGCAGCAGTGCCGGCCCCGCGCGGCGCAAAGAGGCGGCCATCTGTTCGCGCCCAAACAGCGGGTTGCCGGGGCGAACGGCCGGCGGCTCGGAAGCCAGGGCCGCCTTCTGCCACGCTGCCCCAACCAGCGACACCTGCCAGTCCGGGCCGCTGTGAAGCGCCAGGGCACCGGCTTCCAACGACAGCCAGAGCGCAGGCGGGCCGAGTGAGTTGGAAACCGTCACGGAGATTTCGTTCTCGCCGGCCCGGAGGAACTGCGACACCTCGATGGTGTGCCGGGCCTTCCAGTCCTGCTCGCGGAGCGGGAGCTTGTCCACCGGCCGTCCATTGATATGCACCGCTCCCTGCTTGAAAGCGCGCACCGAAAGCGTTGCGGCGGGGGGAAGCGCCTCCAGCTTGAAGGAGCGTCTGAACACCGCCCAGAACGGCGTGGCATTGTGGGGCGTCGCGTCGGGCGGTTTGGGATAGACGATCCACTCGGCCGGCCCCAGCCTCGGGAGAAAAGGGTAGCCGCTGTCATACTGGCACAGCCGCCACACCCAGCCGCAGCCGAGCAGGAGGGCGCCGGCGATCAGCCACACGACGGGGCGATTGAAGGCGCTATTCCTTTTCATGGTAGGCATGGCCGGCCTGGTAAAGCTCGAGCAGCTCCTGGTTCCGTTGGGCAATTTCCTTCTGGCCGGCGGCGAGCGCCAGCGCGCGCGCCTTCCCGGCTGCGCTCACCGCTTCCGGAAAGCGTCCCGCCTCGGCGTAGGCCGCCGCGAGGGTGCCAACCAGCAGCGGTTCCTTGTAGTCGGTGAGCTGGCAGGCCCGCTCGGCCAGCTTCACCGCTTCCGCGCCGTTGCGCACGGTGGCATCCGGATTGGCTGCCAGGATCCAGGCGAGGTTGTTCAGGGACTCGGGCCAGTCGGCCTGCGCTTTCAGCGCGAGTCGAAAGCGCTCCACCGCCTCCCGCGCCTGCTTCCGTTCCTGGTGGATCAGCGCCAGGTTGTAATTGGCCAGCGCGTTGGTGGTTTGCAGCCGGGCGGCTTCCTGGAACTGGGTGACCGCCTCATCGGTGCGATTCTTTCCCAGCAGGGTCACTCCCAGGATGGTGTGCGTGTCGGCGTCCTTCGGCTGGATTGCCAGGGCCCGGGACAGCTCGGCGATGGCTTCGTCCGGCTTTCCCTGCGTGACCATGATCTTGCCGAGGTTGCGGTGGGGGGTGAACAGGTTCGGATTCAGCGCGAGGATGCGGCGATAGTAATCGGCCGCTTCGTCCAGCTTGGCCTGATTGTGGAGGGCTGTGGCGAGGCAGAACATGGCCGGCAGATGCATCGGGGCCAGTTGCAGGGCCTCCCGGGACTGGACTTCGGCTTCGGCATATTTCCCCTGCTTGACGAGGACGTTGGCCATGCCGTTGCGAGGATCGGCATACGTCCGGTCGGTTGCAGCGGCGGTGTAGTGAAGCACGGCTTCGTCATAGTTGCCCTGCTGCGAATAGACGTTTCCCAGGGTGTTGTGCGCCTCCGGGTAGTCGGGCGAAATCTCCAGCGACTTCCGGCACTGCTCGATGGCCTCGGTCAGCTTCCCTTGCTCGGCTAGTTCATTGCCGATCACTGCGTAAGCCACGAAGTTATGCGAGGTCACCGCCGCCGCATGAGCGAAGAGTGTCCGGGCATCGCGCCAGTGCGAGAGCTGCCGCGCTGTGATGACCGCGCACCCCGCCAGGACCAGCGCCGTCGCCGCCGCGGCCGCCAAACGGGGACGCTTCAGGGAACCGAAGATTGCCGCGCCCCCCCAGGCAACGCAGATGAACAGGCCGATGTGGGGGAGGTAAGTGTAGCGGTCAGCCAGCGATTGTTTGCCGACCTGGACCAGCCCGATCACCGGCACCAGCATGCCGAGAAACCAGAGCCAGCCCACCAGGAGATACGGTCGGCGCTTGTGCGCGAGCACGGCGCCCGCCGTCGCGGCCAGCAGCAGCAGCGCGGCGCCGATCACCTGCCAGGAGCCGAGGTCGAAGCGGGCGTAGGGGTAGAAGATCGCGAGGTCCGAGGGCCAAAGAGTTTTGCCCAGGTAACGGACGTAGGCGACCAGCGCGTTGGCCAGGCGCACTTCAATGGGGCCTTTCTCCAGCGAGGTCATTGCGCCGCAGGCCCGTTGCACCAGGAATGTCACCACACAAGAGGCGGCAGAGAGCGCGAAGAACGGAGCCTTCTCGATCAGCAACCGCAGGATCTTGCGGAGCGTCGGACCCTGTGTGTTGAGTTCGAATCGTTGCAGCGGCCAGTAGTCGAGAAGCAGCAGCACGAACGGCACCGTCACCAGCATCGGCTTGGGTCCGTGGTCTGTGGTCCGTGGTCCGTTCCCGCCGCCCGTTGCCGCCCCTTCGGATTTCGGTATTCGGATTTCCTTCGGTATTCGGATTTCGGCCTTCGGATTTCCACTCCCGCGCATAGCGGCAGTAGGTCGCGAGCGTGAGCATGAAGAAGAACGTGCTCAGCACATCCTTGCGTTCCGACACCCAGGCGACCGATTCCACGTGCAGCGGGTGCAGGGCGAAGAGCGCCGCCACCAGGGCGCTGCCCCAGAAGGCGCCCGTGAGGCGTTTGAGCAGGCCAAAGAGCAGGAGGCTGTTGGCGATGTGGAGGAGCATGCTCGTGACGTGGTGCCCGGCGGGCTTCAGGTGATAGATCTGGCAGTCCAGCATGTGCGACAGCCATGTCAGGGGATGCCAGTTGCTGGCATACAGGCTTGTGAACGCCCACTTGATGCTCTCCGGCGTGAGCCCGGCCTGGACGCGCGGATTGCTGCTGACGTAGTCGGGGTCGTCAAAGTTGATAAACCCCAGCCTCGCGACCGGCCAATAAACGGCGGCGGTTACCAGCGCGAGCACCAGGCAGAGCAGGAGCGTTTGCTTCCTACCCGGGCGATTCCCGCAGGTTGGCTCGGCTGTATTCGGCTGATTCATGGGCATCAAGGGGTGTCGCGGACCGGTTGGCCGGCGCGGTAGAGCTTCAGCAGTTCACGGTTCTTTGCGGCAAGGTCCGGCTGGTTGGCCTTTTCAGCCAGTGCCTCGGCTTTCTCCGCCGCCGCCGTGGCATCGGTGAAGCGGCCGGCCTCAGCGTAGGCGGCGGCGAGCGTGCCGATGAACAGCGGTTCCTTGTAAGCGGTCAATTTGCAGGCCCGCTCGGCAAGGTCAACCGCTTCCCGTCCGTTGCGCACCTGGCCGTCGGGATTGGCGGCGAGGATCCAGGCAAGGTTGTTCAGCGCATCCGCAAGATTCGGCGCCATCTGTAGCGCCTTCCGGTAGTGCAGGACGGCATCCCCGGTCTTGTGCTGGGCGGCCAGGACTGCGGCAAGATGGCAATGGGCATCGGCGGCGTCGGGCTTGATCCGGAGCAAAGCCGAAAAGGCTTCCGCTGCTTCCGCCGGTTTCCCCTGCTTCGCGCGCGTGATGCCCAGTTGCAGCCATGACAACTCGTGGCCGGGCTGGAGCCGGGTGACCTCGGAGAACTGTGCTGCAGCCTCGTCCAGTTTGCCCTGGTCAACCATCACTTCCCCCAGGCCGTAATGGGCGGGAGCCAGACCCGGCTGCACCGCCAGCGCCCGCCTGAACTCGGCCACCGCCTCGTCCAGCTTGTTCTGCTTCGCCAGGGCCAAGGCCAGGTTGTTGTGCGCCTCGGCGTAGCGGGGGTTCAGCTTGACCGTCAGCCGGAACTCCGCCGCGGCCTCCGCCAGCTTATCCTGTTGCAGCAAGGCGTTCCCCAGGTTGTAGTGCGCCAGCGCATAGTCCGGGTTGATCTGGATCGCGTTCGTCAGATGCTCGATTGCCTCGGCGGTCTTCCCGAGGCAATACAGGGCCGCGCCCAGGTTGCTTTCGGCGTCAGCCGCTTTCGGGTTCACTTGCAACGCGTCCTGGAGCGTTGTGATTGCTTCCTCGTATTTCTTCTCCTGGACCAGCGTTGCGCCCAGGTTGTTGCGGGCACCCACGTAATTCGGGGCGATTTCAATCGCCGACCGGTAGTAGCTCTTGGCCGCTTCCCGCTGGCCCTGCTGGGCGAGGTAAAATCCCAGGTTGTTGCAGGCCAGGTAATTGTTCCGCGTCACCGCCAGCGTGTGCCGGAACAGCGACTCGGTGTCCATCCAGTAGAGCAGTTGCCTGCCAGTGACCATCGCGCAGGTCGCCAGCACGGCCGCGGCAGCCACGGCCAGAGGAAGCGCGCGCCGCGTCCAGCCGGCGGTAAGTTCCGCCACGCCCCAGGCCACAATAATGAATAATCCGATGGAGGGGATATACATGTAGCGATCGGCAATGGACTGGGCGCCCACCTTGACCAGGCCGATCACCGGCACCAGGGTTCCCAGGTGCCACAACCATCCTGTCAATAAATAGGGCCGGCGGCGGCCCTGCCACAGGACGAGTCCGGTCAGGGCCAGCAGCAAGCCGATGGACAGCAGCACCCGCATCGGCGGCCACTCCCTGACGAAGGGGTAGATCACCGCCATGTCCGGCGGCCAGATCATCTTGACCAGGTACCAGGCATAAGAGATCGGCGTGTTGACCAAGCGTTCCTCCAGCGACACGGCCGACTCCCCCTCCAGCGAGGCCAGCGCTCCGCCCTTGTCCTGCGCTATGACGGTGATAAAACACGAGGCGGCCGAGAGCGCGAGGAACGGGATCTTCTCGATCACAAGGTGGAGAAACTCCTTGAGCGTTGAGCGTTGAGTGTCGAGTCGGAAGCGTTGCAGGGGCCAGTAATCGAGCAGCAAAAGCACAAACGGCACCGTGACCACCATAGGCTTGCTCATCAGGCCCAGGGCGAAGAAGAGGAGGGAGAGGGCGTAGAGCGTGGAGTGTGATGCGTGATGCGTGATGCGTGGGAGGGAGTCCGCAGTCCGCAGTCCGTGGTCTGTGGTCCGTGGTCCGTGGTCCGTAGTCCGTTCCCGCCCATCGTCGCCGGCCCTTCGGATTTCGGTATTCGGATTTCCTTCGGATTTCGGATTTCGGATTTCGGATTTCCGCTTCCGCTCCCAGCGGCCGTATGTCAGCAGCGTGAATAGGAAGAAGAACGTGCTCAGCACATCCTTTCGCTCCGCCACCCAGGCCACTGACTCCACATGGAGCGGGTGCAGTGCAAAG
>JAPLUA010000355.1 GCA_026397855.1 Verrucomicrobiota bacterium
GCCCGCCTCCGCCGTCGCCGATCCGCGGCTGGCCTGGATCGCGTGGGCCGGTTTCCTGCTGACGATCGGGTTCAACCTGGCGTCCGGATGGTGGATGCTGGCCTGCCAGGGAATCGGCCGGGTCCGGGAAATCCAGGCGGCCTACACCTTGAGCGGGCTGGCTTATGTGGCCTGCGCCGCAACGTTGCTCCTGCGCGGCTGGGGGTTGCCCGCCGTGGTGGTGGCATCGGCGCTGCGCGGCGTGATCATGCGCCAGTATTGCCGGCGCGTTTATTACGCCGCGGTGCCCAGGACCGCAACCCGGGCTGAGCCGCAGAACCGGGACATCCTGAAGCGCCTTTGGCCCAATGCCTCGAAGTTCGGCATGATCTCGCTCGGCGCCTTTTTCCTGAACAACGGCACGGTTCTGATCAGCAGCCATTTCCTCGACAGCGGCATCACCGCGAGCTTCGGGGTGACCGCGCAAATCGGCACGTTCCTGACCAACTTCGCCACGCTGTGGCTTTCAGTGAAATGGCCCTATATCACCATGCTCCGCACGCAAGGGCGGCTGGTCGAGATGTCGGCCCTCTTCGCCCGTCGGCTGGGGTTCAGCCTGGTCACCTATGTCGCCCTGGCGGCCTTTGTCGTGCTGGCGGGCAATCCGCTCCTGGCGTTGAAGGGCACGCACACGCGGCTCCTGGCCACGCCCGCCCTGGTCTTCTACCTGGTGTACCTGGGCCAGCAGGTTTTCTACGTCCAATTCGGCTCGCTGGCCTTTACCGAGAACGTGGTGCCGTTCTTCAAGATCGCCCTCTTTACCGGCCTGTGGATGCTCGTGCTGAGCTTCGCCATGACCTGGGCCTTCGGTTTCTGGGGGATGCTGGCCGCCCCGTTGCTGGCCGAATCCACATACAGCAGTTGGTACACGGTGAAGCGGGGGTTCAGCGGCCAGCCTTTGAGGCCCCGGCAGTTTCTCCGCGCCGCGCTTTCAGGTTGGGTTCACTGAGGATGATCCTTGCCCGCGGGGCGGGCAGGATTACCATTAAGATTATGGCCGGTCTTTTCTCCACCGCGACCCGTGAACGCATCCGCGCTGCCAGCGACATCGTGGACGTGATCGGCTCGTACGTGCCGCTCAAACGCGCGGGGGCCAATTTCGTGGCCCTCTGCCCCTTCCACAAGGAGAAGAGCCCGAGCTTCAACGTCAACCCCCAACGCCAGATCTTCCATTGCTTTGGCTGCCATAAAGGCGGCGACGTGTTTGCCTTCGTCAAGGAATACGAGAACATTGACTTCCCGGAGGCCGTCCGGCGGCTGGCGGACCGCGCCAAGATACCGATCGAGTATGAGCAGGGGGAGGGCGGGCAGCAGGCCAGGCATATCAAGGACGAGCTGCTGCAAATCCACGAGCAGATCGCGCAGCGCTGGCAGAACGCCCTCGCCAACGAGGCCGGCGGCCAGGTCGCGCGCGATTACCTCGCCAAACGCGGCGTGTCCCCGGAAGCGGTCAAGCTCTTCCGGCTCGGCGCCGCGCCCGACCTTTGGGACGATACCGTCAACTGGGCCAGGAGCAAAGGCTACGAGCCGGGGCTTGCGGAAAAGGCCGGCCTCATCCTGCGCAAGGAGGGGAGCGACCATTACTACGACCGCTTCCGCGACCGGCTCATGTTCCCGATCTGCGATGAGCAGGGACGGGTCGTCGGCTTCAGCGGACGGGTCCTGTCCGGCGATGAGAAGACGGCCAAGTACGTCAACTCGCCCGAGACTCCGATCTTCACCAAGAGCAAAGTCTTCTTCGGGCTCGACAAGTCCAAGCGCGCGGTGCTCGAAGCCGGGTATGCCATCGTTTGTGAGGGGCAGCTCGATCTCATCGCCGCATTCATGGCCGGCGTGCAGAATATCGTCGCGCCCCAGGGCACGGCGCTCACCGCCGACCATGCGCGAATTCTGAAACGCTACACCGAGGAGGTCGTCCTGTGCTTTGACTCGGACCCAGCTGGGCAGAATGCCGCCGTCCGGTCGCTCGACCATCTCCTGGCCTCCGGCCTCGCAGTCCGGGTCGCCGTCGTCCCCCCGCCTCACGACCCGGACAGCTTTATCAAGGCATCCGGCGGCAGCGCGTTCAAAGAGCTCATTGAAGGGGCGGCCGGGTTCTTCGATTACTATCTGGATCACCTGCGAGCGACCAATGACGTTGCGAGCGACAAGGGGCGGCTGGCGGTGTTGCGCGGCATGGCGGAGGCGGTTCACAAGACCGGGAACACGGTCCTGGTTGACAAGTATGCCCAGAAAACCGCCCTGCGCCTGGGGGTTGCACCCGACGCGGTTCGAGCCGAATTCCGGAAGCTCTCCCGGGCCAAGCCGGCCGGGCCCGAGAGCCCGGAGGAGCCGGCGCCGCCGCTCCGGGAGCTGCCCCCGGCCTCGCCCACCGAGCAATGGCTCCTGAAGCTGATGCTGCGGCACGAAGACGTCCTGGGCTGGGCGGCGAAGCATCTTGACCCGGGCTGGGTGCAGCATCCGCTGGTGAAGGAAATCGTCTCCCGCCTCCTGGCGGCGCATGCCCGTGAATCGTGGTCCGGCCTGGCAGGCTTCGTGGATGAGTGCGAGATTGCCGAGCTGCGGAACCTGATCACGGAAGCAGCCACCGACGGGCGGCCCATTCCGAATCCGGGCCAGCAGTTGTCCGACCTTGCAATGCGCCTGCGCAACCAGTTCCTCGACCGGCAGGTCGCCGCCTTGCTCCAGCGTGCAAATCAGCCTGAGACCGCCGAGACCGAGCGGCTCGACCTCCTCCGCCAGCAGCAGGAGATGAGGCAGCTTAAGCGCCTGCCCCTGAGTTCCGCATCACTGCCGCCCGGCTCGTAGCTGAGAGGCGGCCCGGGCCTACTTCATCTGCTTGGACAGGAACTCGCAGCTGGCATGGGCGAAGTCGAACGGTGAGCCTACGCCGTTATCCTGCTCGTACACATACCACTCGATCCCGGCCTCGTCCCCGGCGGCAAATATCTCCGGCCAGTTCTGGTCGCCCTGGCCCAGCGGCTTGAGCTGCTGCTTCCTGCCGTTCTTTGCGAGGACGATGTCCTTGGCATGCACGACCGGACAGCGTCCCTTGTATTTCCGGATATAAGCCGCCGGATCCTCGCCTGCGGCCAGCGCCCAGGCCAGGTCCAGTGCGGCGCAGAGGTTCCCGGGTTTGGTGGCTTCCATGAGGATATCGA
>JAPLUA010000053.1 GCA_026397855.1 Verrucomicrobiota bacterium
GAGGTTAAGCAGCGCAAACCCGCCGAGGAAGAGCGCCAGTCCGCGAGCCATAACCCGGCTGGCCTCCCGGCCCGGCGGGCTTGGGAGGTCAGACGTTAAGGGCGCGTTTGCCTTCACCGCGGTTCACTTCTTGTCCAGGTTCTGCCGCAGGCCCTCTTCCGTGAGCTTGCATTCCACGCCATTCGCCGGGACCTCGACCTTGGCGGTCCAGAGAATAGCGTTCAGCACCACTTTGCGGTAGTTGTCATTGGCCCAATTCCGGTGGAAGTGACCGCCGGTAAAACCAAATCCGCGCCCGCCGCCGGGCCGTTCGGAGGCCCAGGCAAGGACTTGCCGGTCGCCACGTTTCACGCTCTCGCGGACCGCCGGGTTCCCGGAGTGCGTCCCGTCGGGCCGGTTCATGGTGGCTGCGGGTGCCACTGCGGAAAGGATCGGGACCACGTCCTTCATGCCGTCCCGGAAGCGCATATGGAAATACCATTCGTCGGTGAGGCTGAACGGGCTCACCCCGCGCGTGATGGCATGGGCCGGCAGGGCCTTGAATTCGGCGCGCCAGGTCGGGTTCACCGACCAGTCGGTCTCGAAACATCCGCCAATCCAGTCCAGGAACTCCTTCTCGCCCGCTTCCTTGGTCGGCTCCACCGCGTAATGCAGGCAGGCCAGCCCCACGCCCTTCTTCATCAGACTGCCGATGGTCTTCAGGCGGTCGCCCTGGAGGAAAGGATGACCGCCGCCGCCATCGCTGTAGATGACGATTGTGGCCGCCCCCGAAAAGGCCGCCTCCGGATCCTGCGGCCAGCCGTTCCGGCAAACCTCCGACGTAACCCCCGGGACCTGGTCCAGGCACGACTTGAGCAGGAGGCAGCCTGCAGCGTGCTCGTGATCGCCCGGTCCGTGGCTGGGCGGCCCGGCCAGTAAGACGATCCTGGCGTCCCCGGCAGAAGCAGTCAGTGCCGCCACCAGGGTAAACAGGGTAATGAATGCGCGATACATTACGGCAATTACAGCTTCTTGATGCGGATATTCTTGAACTGCGCCATCATGGGCGGTCCGGCATGGACTTGCAACGCCACCACGCCGCTCGACGCGCGTTTGGCCTCGCATTCATCGGTGACATCGACCGTCTGCTTGCCATTGATGAAATGCTGCAAGTGATTGCCCCTGGCGATAATCACATAGTCGTTCCAGTCACCGCGCTTGATCGCGGCCTTGATTGCGGCGGCATCACCGGTCGAGCCGACCACCTGTTTCTTCCCGTCCTTGTCCCAGACCACCTTCTCACCGGGCGTCGCCATGATGCCCCGCGTCATCCGCTCCTCGTAGAGAATCCCCGTGTAGTTCGGGCCGGCTTCCATGTCGGCCTGGTAACCGCCCACGACCCAGTTCGCCGGATCCAGCACCTTGCTGCGATACTGGATGCCGGAGTTGGCGAAGCCCTTGGCGTCCCCGGGCGTGAGCTTGAACGAGCAGCGCAGCTCGAAATCGGCCACGGTGCCGTTGGTCCAGATCAGGAAGGTATTTCCCTTGGCCGGGTTCTCCGCCGTGGTCTGGCCGGTAATGGCGCCATCCTTGACCGACCAGAGCTTGGGATTGCCTTCCCAGCCGGTGAGGTCTTTACCGTTAAAGATGTCGTGAAAGCCCTGTTCGGCGGCGATCATGAGGCCCGTTTGGACCAGCAAAACCGCACCCAATCCCAACGCGCCTAGCACCTGTTTTTTCATAGGGTTTTGCGCAGGAAATTGAGGCCCTTGACCGCGATCTCGTTGCGGGTCGGCTCGATGCGGCGCCAGATGGCCGCCGCCTTGGCAATGACCTTTACGTCGGTCGTGAAGGACTCGATGACCACGTCGCCCTTGTAGCCGATCTCCTTCAGCGCCTTGGCGATGGGCTGCCAGTCAATGTGATCGTTGCCCGGCGTCCCGCGGTCGCTGCCGCAGGCGTGGAAGTGCCCGAGCAGCTTGCCGGCTTTGCGAATCGCCGACGCCTGGCATTTCTCCTCGATGTTCATGTGGAACGTGTCGAGGTGCAGCTTGAGCGCCGGGCTGCCGACGGCCTTGACCATCTTGAGCGCCTGGTCGCAGGTGTTGATGAAGTCGGTCTCGAAGCGGTTGAGCGGCTCCATGCAGATGACCTTGCCCCGTTTCTGCGCGTACGCGGCCAGCGTCTTGAGATTCTTCACCACCGCCTGCCATTGCTTCTTGTATTCCGCCGCCGGCACGGCATCGGCGCGGCCCACGGCCGAATAGACCGGCCCCACCACCGCCGGGCAATCCAGCACCACCATCTGGTCAATGACCGCCTTCAGGTAGTCGAGGCTGGTCTTCTGCTGCTTGGGCGTGCCGCGCAAATCACGGTCCGGCCCCAGGCAGGCGCAGACCGAGCCGCAGACCAGGCCGTATTTGTCCAGCTCGCGCTTGACGTGCTCCGGGTCAATGTGCGCCGGGTCCTCGATGGGAATCTCGATGGTGTCGAAGCCCCATTGTTTGAATTGCTTGAACAGTTTCGTGCTGTCGTTCGTGAACGGCGACGTGAACAAGAAGGTATTGATGCCAAGTCTCATAATTAAGCCCGAGGCTAATTCATGAGGGGGGCATGTCAAAACCTTTTGTGCCGCCTGTGACCGACAGGGGTGCCTCAAGCCCTCGCCCCACAACCACCCGCCCCACCGTAGTCCCTCCCGATACTCGCCGTATATCCGGCGAGTATAGGGAGAGACTACGGGGCCGTCCTCGCTTGGGCGCCGGGGTCGGGCCCATAAAGGGGGGGCACCGGACACGGGAGTTTGCTGCGGTGTAATCCGGAATGGGCGGAAGCGCGGGCAGACCGTAGGTGATCAGGCCGCGGAACAAGTCGGCCAGGAATTTGCAGCGGCGATTGTGCCGAAGGAGGTGTTGGTGGTGAAGCAGGACTTCGGCTACAGCGCGACGCACCTCGCCGGTAAGAACGCAGGCGAGATGGGCGGGCTCATCCAGCGCTCCGCTACGACCGCAGTTCCGGAGGAGCTACGATGAGAATTTGGGACGTAACAGCTCAGGTTATCCGCACGTGCCGCATCTGGCGTGTGTGCCTCAGCGCATCGAGTTCACTCACCGGATGGAATCGCCAGTTCCAGGAATTCTCCGGGCCGAATGCGATCCAGTGCCGCTTGCACCCAGGACACGTGCTGTTTCAGTACCGGCCACAAGTTGGTGGACAGAACCAGAATCGCTATCTGCCGGCCTTTGAGGTTCTGTTG
>JAPLUA010000242.1 GCA_026397855.1 Verrucomicrobiota bacterium
CACCGGGGCCTCGATCCCGGCAATCGCATGCCGCCCCACCAGCTCCGGGTGCCGGTCCACCAGTGCCTTGACCGCCTCCGCCTCCGCCGGTTTGCCGATCCAATCCGCCACATCAATCGTGAAGAAGTCCGAGCAGGGGATAAAGCCGTCCACCGTATCCACGCGGATATGGTCGGCGTCAACGTGGTAGGGCCGGGTCCATCCCAGCGCCTTCACCGCGGCATCCGCCGCCGCGCGCACGCTGGCGGGCGTCGAGCCAATGATCTGGTGCTCCCGGTTGGACTTGTTCCAGACCGGGATGACGTCCGCCCCCTCCCTGGCAGCCTGCATGAAGGCGCGGAGCTGGGCCCCGGCCTGGTGGGCGAAGCGGTCTCCGACCCCCATCGAATACTTCTCCAATGTCATGTTCTTAGTCATAAATCATCTCCTGCCGCGCGCGTTCCGGTAGGCTTCGGCCAGCAGCGTCACCGGGTGTGCCACCCGCAGGTTCAAGCCCTTCTGCTTCGCCCCATTGATGAGCTGCAGCAGGCAGCCCGAGTTGCCGTTGGCCACGATGCTGGCGCCGGTGGACTGGATGTGCTTGAGCTTGCGGTCCAGAAGCTGGTTGGCCATGTCCGGCTGCACAATGTTGTAGATGCCTGCGCTGCCACAGCACCAGGTGCTCTCGGGCAACTCGACCAGCTTCAGGTTCGGGATCAGGCTCAGCAGCTGGCGCGGCTGGGCGGTGATTTTCTGGCCGTGCGCCAGGTGGCAGGACTCGTGATAAGTCACCACCTGCGCCGGCGCGGGGCCGGCCGGCGGCTGTATGCCGATCTCCATCAGCCACTCGTGGATATCCTTAACCTTCTTGTCCCACAAGACGGCGCGTTCGCGATAGGCGGGGTCGTCGGCGAGCAGCTTGTGGTAGTGCTTGAGGTGGGAGCCGCAGCCGCCGGCGTTGCTGATGATCGCGTCGAACTGGTCGGGCGGGAACTGCTCGATTTGCTGGCGCGCGAGTTCCTGCGCCATGCCCCATTCGCCGTTGTGGGCGTGCAGGGATCCGCAGCAGAGCTGCCGGGGTGGCGTCACGACTTCGCAGCCGTTGCGCGCGAGCACTTCCACCGTGTCGCGGTTAACGTCGCTGAAGATCAGATCCTGGGCGCAGCCGGTGAGCATGGCGACGCGATACTTCTTCCGGCCCGACGCGGGCGTTACCGGGGCGATCAATTGCGCCGAGAACCTGGGCTGGATGTCGGGCGTGATGCTCTCCAGCTCCTGCAGGCGCTTGGGCAGCAGCTTCAGCACGCCGCTGCGGCGCAGGAGCGTTTGCAGGCCAAGCTGCTGGTAAAGCCGGATCACCCGGCCCGCCAGCCGCAGATGGCTCAGGTCCATGAACAGCCAGCGAATGGCAACGGCGCGGATCAGGTTGCGCCTGGGCGACTTCAGCACCCCGCTGCATTCGGCCTCCGCGCGCGCGTGCTCGAACAGTTCGGCGTAGTTCACCCCCGCCGGGCAGGCCGACATGCAGGCGAGGCAGCCCAGGCAGAAATACATCTCGTCCGCAAAGGCATGCGTGACCTCCAGCCGCCCGTCGGCAATCGCGCGCATGAGCGAGATGCGCCCGCGCGGGCTGTGGCGCTCCATCTTCGTCGCGTCGTAGGTCGGGCAGGTCGGCAGGCACAGGCCACAGTGCATGCATTGCTGCACCACCGAATAGTCGAGCCCCTTGAGATGGGAAACGGCGCTGCTCACGGATCAAACATCTTCCCCGGATTCAGAATGCCGTTCGGGTCCAGCGCCCGGCGCAGCTCCCGCATGACCCGCATCTGGGCATCGCCGGCAAACTTCGGCAGGAAGGACTTCTTCGACACCCCGATGCCGTGCTCGCCGGTGATGGTGCCCCCCAGCCGGATCGCCTCGTCAAATATCTCCTTGAACGCCTCCTCCACCCGATGCATCTCGTCGTGGTTCCGCTCGTCGGTCAGGAAGGTCGGGTGCAGATTCCCGTCTCCCATGTGCCCGAACGTGCCGACCCGCAGCTTGTACTTGGCGGCGACGGCGGCGACAAAGCGGATCATCCCCGCCAACTCGCTGCGCGGCACGGTAGCATCCTCGAGAATCGTGGTCGGCGAAACGCGGGCGAGCGCCGAGAAGGCGCTGCGCCGGGCCGTGGCCAGCCGGGTCGCCTCGGCGTCATCCCTGGCGACCCGCACGTCCACCGCGGCATTCTTCCGGGCAATCTCCTCCATCCTGGCCGCCTCTTCATTCACCGGTCCGGGATGGCCGTCCGTCTCCATCAGCAGGAGCGCCTCGCAATCCAGCGGCAGGCCAACCTTGGCAAAGTCTTCGACGCAATGGATCGTCGTGCGATCGAGGAACTCCAGCGTGCAGGGAATGATCTGCGCCGCGATGATGTCGGACACGGTCTGCGCGGCCTGATCCATCCGCGCGAACGTGGCCACCAGGGTCTTCTTGGCGGCGGGCTTGGGAATCAGCTTCAGCAGCACCCGGGTAATCACCCCCAGCGTGCCTTCGGACCCGATGAACAAATCCCGCAACGAGTAGCCCGCAACATCTTTCACGCACTTGTTGCCGGTCCAGAGCACTTCGCCGTCCGGCAGCACCACCTCCAGCCCCATCACGTAATTCCGCGTGACCCCGTATTTGAGCCCGCGCAGGCCGCCCGAGTTCTCGGCCACGTTGCCGCCGATCGTGGATATCTTCATGGACCCCGGGTCCGGCGGGTAGAACAGCCCCGCGGCGCTGGTGGCATCGGCGATGGCCTGCGTCGTGGCGCCCGCCTCCGCCAGCAGAGTCAGGTTGGCCCGGTCCAGCTCCACGATCCGGTCCATCTTCGCCAGGCAGAGGACAATGCAGTCCGGGCTCGGCAAACTGCCGCCGCTCAGCCCCGTTCCCGAGCCGCGCGTGACGACCGCCGCCCGGGTCCGGTTGGCCAGTTGCAGCACTCCCACGACCTCTTCCCGGGTCCGCGCGAACACCACGCAGCCCGGCATCTGCTGCAGCGCAGCGGTCCCGTCAAACGAGTAAGGAATCAGGTCTTCCTTCTCCGTGAGGACATTCGCAGCACCCAGAAGGCGCCGCAGTTCGGAAAGTGTCTGTTGCGGGAGTGACATAATACTTCGCACGGCCAGCATGTCCCAGCCGCCGGGCGGGGTCAAGGAAACCGGTACCCTCCACGTTTTGTCATTCAGGGCTATTGCGCCTATTTGGGCGGTTGACCTGCCGACAGAACCGTATTACACCACCAAGCGATGATGAAATCACTCCGCTCGCCAGCCGCCATCCTCGCCCTCCTCTACGTGTGTTTCCTGAAATGCTGGAGCTGGTCCGCTTTGCAACTGCCTGAACGTGTGGCAAGCCATTTCAACGGCAGCGGCGAGCCCAATGGCTGGATGTCCCGGTCAGCGAACCAGATGTCCATGCTGGTTTTCGGTCTCGTTTTCCCTCTGTTCGTTGTTGTGCTGTGCTCCTTGATGCGGTTCTTGCCGGCCAGCCTGATCAACCTGCCCGATAAGGATTACTGGCTGGCACCTGAGCGGCGGGGGGAAACGTTCAACTACCTGGTCGGACACTCCCTGTGGTTTTCCTGCATGGCGGTCTGCTTTGTGATCGGGCTTCAGTATTCGATCGTCCAGGCCAACAGACAAATGCCGCCACATCTCTCCTCGGCACTGCTTCTGGCATTAGCCGGTTTGTTCCTGGCGGGCACAGGGGGGTGGGTGGTGTCCTTGCTGCGGCATTTTCGCCAACCCCGGTGATTCCTTCCCAATCAGTATTGCTGTCGCGGGGCGAGCAAACCAGGACAGATTCTGTAGTTAGCAAAGCAGGACACTTCTGCGACATGGTGTGCTCAGGATCCTCCCCCCGCCCAGTCCTTGAGGAGGCCGGAGCGTAGCGGAGGCCGACGAAAGGACTGGGCGGGGGGAGGATCCTGATAGAGCTTATGCGCTTGAAAAGTACCAACAATTATCCAATCGCCACGCCCCTTCCTTCATCCG
>JAPLUA010000436.1 GCA_026397855.1 Verrucomicrobiota bacterium
CCGAGCACGTCCACGTCGGGGAAGGGCGGCAGCTCGCGGGCGAAGCGCAGCAGCACATCGCCGCTGGTGACCAATGCCGCCGTCCCCGGGCCGGCGTGGGCCAGCACCCGCTCGTAATCGGCCAGTTGCAGGTCAAGCAGCGACTGGTCCAGCCGCTGGCCGCGGGACCAACGGAAAACCGGAATCGGCATGAGCAGCTTGCCCGTCGGGGCGTAGGCCGGCAGACGCCGGCTCTGCCCGCCGGCGTGCAGGATGAGCTTCCGGCTTTGGCGCAGCCAATCCTCGAAAGGCCGGTCTGGCGCAGTCGCCCGCCAGGCCTCGGCCAGCAGATGGGCGGTGCCCCCGCCGGAGCCCAGGGGGCGGCCTGACGGGTCGCAGGCGGCAAACCAGTGAGGCCGCCGCCTCCCCTCCAGCGGCTCGAATTGCTCCGCCATGCGCGGGGGCAGGGTGAGCAGGTATTGGATCGCGACTTCGGTTTCGGACATAGCTTTGTCATGAAGCATGAGGAACGGTCGCGGGCGCTGTCGAGGGAATTTGCTCTTTTCTTGTTGCGCAGCTCCGGGGGGAGGGATATTCTCGGTGCGCATTGTTTCTTTCCTTGCGCGCATCGGCTGTTTCCGATGCGCCTTTGCAAAGAATGCGCGCAGTCTTCACGGGCTGCGCCTTTTTTTTGCCCGCGCGTTGCCCGATGCGCGCCAGCGGGCGCTTGCCAGCCGGGCAAAACCAACTAAGTTTATGGCATGAAAGCCAAACCACTGATCCTGGCGGTCCTGCTGGCCGGACCGGGAATCACCCCGCAACTGCCGGCCCAGTCGGGCGTCGTGGACCGCGATCGCTTCGCCGAGGTCAAAGCCCGGGCTGATAAGGGAGATGTGGAGGCTCAGGTCCAACTGGCCGGGTTTTATGCCGCGGGCGAGGGGGTTGGCAGGGATCCGGTCAAGGCCGCGAAATGCCATCGCAAAGCGGCCGAGCAGGGGAATGCGCGCGCCCAGTGTCTGCTGGGCCTGGACTACGTGGACGGTTTCGGCGTGAAGAAAAATATGGGCGACGCCGTGCATTGGCTGCGCAAAGCGGCCGACCAGGGCCTGCCTGAGGCCCAGGTCAATCTTGGAATGTGTTACGCCGGGGGTGATGTCCGGGGCCGAAGCATTGTTGACGCTGCCGAATGGTACCGCAAGGCCGCGGACCAGGGATTGCCCGACGCTGAGGCTATCCTCGGCAGCTGTTACTTTGAGGGCACCGGCGTTCCGAAGAGCCTGCCGGAGGGGGTCAGGTGGACCCGGAAAGCCGCCGAGCAAGGGAACCCGGCCGCTCAGCGAACCCTGGGCATTTGCTACTCCAAAGGCAGGGGCGTCGAGACCAATCACGTCCAGGCCTACAAATGGCTGGCGCTCGCTGCCGCCAGGGACAATCAGAACTCCGATGACATCAAGGTCAACCTATCCCTGGTGGAACGGCTCATGACGCCGGAGCAGATCGCCGAGGGCCAGAAGTTGGCCCATGAATTCGTTCCCCGTAAACCAGGATCGACTCCCGCGCCGCGTTCGCCAACCGGCAACCCCGATGCCGGGCTCCCGGGCGCCGGGGCGGCCTCGAACGCCCCGCCGGCCGCGGTTGGAACTCCGGCCGCCACGGCCGGGACCGGCCAGTTGCTGGTAAAGGCCGATGACGACACTCATGAGATCTTCGTGGACGGGGCGTTTGTCGGCAACGCCCCGGCCCGGTTGAAGTTGGCCGATGGCCCGCACGTGATCGAGGTTAAGAAGCCCGGGTTCAAGGACTACCGGAAGCAGGTCCACGTGGCGGAAGGCTCGGAGTTGACGGTGCGCGTGATCCTCGAAAAGCAGTGACGCAGTGCGAGGGCCAGCTCATCCTCCTCCCCTCGTAGCCGCGGACGTCAGTCCGCGCCATCATCGAGAATAGCGCCGACTCACGTCGGCGGCTACGGGGTTTTGGAATTCCCCGGGCGATCCTGGCGGCGGCTGATGTGGTGGGCCAGAAAGGACTTGAACCTGCAAGGGTTAC
>JAPLUA010000306.1 GCA_026397855.1 Verrucomicrobiota bacterium
ACAAGCTGGGACAAGACCACGCTCGCCCACAGCACACTCATCGTGGACGAGCAATCCCAGGCTCCGGCCCAGGGCCGCTGCCTTGCGTTTGGCGCGGCCGGGGGAGTGGACTACGCCATGACTGAGGCCGGCCCCATCTATCCCGGCGTGCGCTTTGTGCGCACGGCGGCGCTGCTCAGCGAGAACCTCATCGTCATCGTGGACCAGGTGTGCGCTGGGCAGGAACACCAGTTCGACATCGCCTGCCACCTGGCCGGGAAATGGAGCAGGCTCCCCGAGGGGGAACCGTGGACGCCGCCGGGCGCGAACGGCTACAGGCATATCGCCCGTGCTGTCTTTCGCTCTGGCGCATCCGGAATGACGGGGGTTGCGCTGCTTGAATCGGGCGGGGAAAGCGCGCTCACGCTGGCCGGCGGCGAGCCGACACAATTCATCACCGGCACAGGCATCGGCGCCAGCACCGAAGATCGTGTGCCGATCGCGCTGCTGCGCCGCCGGGCAAAGGAAACGGCCTTCGTCTGGGCCGTGGCCCTGGATGGAAAGCCGGTGCAGCTCGAAACGCTCGCCGCGCGCGATGCGGATGGCAAAACCCTCCTAGCCGCCGCTGCCACGGCGGTGACGGTCCGGTCAGGCGACAAGCGCTGGGCCTTGCTCGTCAATCCGGCGGGGCAGCCGGTGCAAGCCAGCTTGCCCGAAGGCACTTGGACCAGCAGTGAACTCTTCGCCGTCCGCGCACCCTGAACTGGGTATGATGCGGCTCTGCGCCACCTGCTTGCTGGCTGCGGCGGTTTCGGTCAGCACCGTTTCCGCCCAGCAGCAGCAGAAGCGCCAACTCAAGGACCTCTTCGAGTTGCAGTGGATGTTCCGCACGCGAGGGGAACCCGTCGAGGAGACCGGGGAGCCGGGGCGAGTCACATTCGCCGCCGCCGCTCCGGTCTTTTTCACCAGCAACGCGCCACAGGAGCCGGGCGGCGGACAGTCCGACTTCTATTTCGGCCCGTGGGTGCTGGCGGAGTGGGCCAGGCAGTTTGCCAATGGGCCGCGATTTCATGTCGGGGCGAGCTTCACCGACTACTTTTACCTGCGGCACCCCGACCTCAATTACGCCTACGCCGAGGTTTACACCGGCCTGAGCCGCACCTGGCTGCAATCAGAATCCGCATCCCTCAGCGCCTACTGCGGCCTGGCTTTCGATTATGACCTGAAGTCGGATTACACGACCGACGACTTCGAGCCGAGCGCGTCCGCCGGGCTGGTGTTGGACCTGGATGCCGGGCGCGGGCACTCGTTTTACTGCACGCCGGACCTCACCCTGCTCCGGGCCCTGCCCGAGGCCTCGGCCGCCAATTCGTATCTCGCCGCAACGCTCACCGCGGGATGGCGATGGCAAGTCATCCACGCCTTGCGCCTTGGCGCTTATTGGAAAGGAAGCCTGAGCCGTTATCCCTACGGCACGGTGGAGAACGATTTGACCCAATATATTGGCGCGGAAATCGAGTGGCAGATCACGCGCACTCTCGCGCTGGCCCTGACCTGCATCCAGACAATCAACTGGAGCTCGCAGCCATCCTCGCAATACGACGATTTGACCGCCGGCCTCGCTCTTCGCACCAGCGTGCCTTAGCCGTAACTATTCACCGGTGGCGAACGCAATGGAACCGTAGAGACGCAGCGCGGCGGAGCCGCAACCAAAGGGAAACCATTTTTAACGCAGAGGCGCAGAGAAAGCGCGGAGAAACGCAGAGAAGATGAACCCTCTGCGAATCTCTGCGAACCTCTGCGCCCTCTGCGCAAATCTTCGCAGCCTGGGATCAAATCGGGGCATAGCAATGCGAAGAGCGCGGAGAAACGCAGAGAAGAAAAGTACTCTGAGAATCTCTGCGCTCTTCTGAACCTGAAAGCAGCCAGGATCGGTCGTGGCCCGGCCTACGGCGCAGCATTACACAGCGCCCACAGCAGGATTGCCGAGGCGGTGCCGTCCATCGTTGGCTCGTTCGAGGAGTAATCCTGCGAATCGTCGTGATACACGGCCTGGCCCTGGAACTCCGCCAGCGGGTCCGGCTCCGTAATGGCAACGCCCTTCAGCGATTTGAAGATGCGCTCATAGACCGGGCCGTCCACCAGCCCGCCTCGCACCGGCCGCCCGGTCAACTGCATGGTCATCAGATGCGGGTCTCGCGGAAAGACGCTTCCGATCCCGCTGAACATGGAATAGCCCCACGGATTGCGGCCCAGGAGCCAGTCGCGCTGTTTCGCGGCAAACTCATGGTAGCGCGTGTCGCCGGTCATCAGCTCATACAGGAGGCATTGGGTCGCCAGCGCGGCGGTCAGGTTGTTCGAGCACCAGATGAATGGCACGCCGATGCGATAGGGATTCTGGCTGCCCGCGGTGACGCAGCGCTCGATGCCTTCGCGGTAGTAGCCCGCCAACGTCTTCTTAAGCTTCCGGTCCGCGAGATCGTAGAGGCGGAAATGGCCGGCATTCATGAACGGGTAATACTGGTAGTGGCCCGCCTGCTCCCGCCCCATCCAGGACTCGGCGCCGGCTAATCCGGCATAGCGTTTTGCGTCCTCGATATACTGCCGGTTGCCCGTGGCGCGGAAGAGCTCCGCCGCGCCCCACTCCATGTCGTCGGCCCAGGTGGTTTCCTCATAGCGATAAGGTGCGCCGTAGGAGTTGCCCTGTTGCACGCCTTCCCTGGCACGGCCCAGGCCATAGACTTCCCGGCCGGCCTGCAGGCAGCGTTCGGCAAACGGCCGCTGGCGGGGGTCATCCTTCCAAACCTGATACGCCAGCGCCATGGCGGCGGCGTAACGACCGGCAAGGTTGGCTACGCCGGTGGACTGGCTCTTGTAGTTGCGGAGCCCCTGGGGCTGGCCATCGGCGAAATACACCACGCGCGCCCCGCCCTTGCCCCAGCCGTAATCAACAATTTCATTCTGCGGCAGCCGGCGGCTGATGTGGTCGCGGTCGTCGGCCACCTGGTGATAGAGCTGATCGGGAGCCGGGTGCAGCTTGAGCATCCACTCCAGCCCCCAGCGCGCCTCGTCAAGCAGGTCCGGGATGCCGTTCGGATAAGGCTGACCCAAGGCATTCACCGTGTCCGCCATCTGTGGACCGTGGACTGCGGACTGTGGACTGCGGACCGTGGACCGTGGACTCCACACTTCATAAGCCAGCAGCATCTGGGCCGTGGCGTTGGCGGAGGTAAGCAGGTATTTCAGCAGATCCGCGGCATCATGCCAGCCGCCCCGGGCGTCGAGATAGGTACCGTTGGTCAGCGGCCCGAAGGCTGTGCGCCCGTCGAACGGGTGGCAGACGGCGTCGAGCCACGGATTATAGCCGCAGCGTTGCTCGCGCATGAACTCCAGGAGTTGGTCCGGCAGTTCGCCATAAACCCCCGCGCCAACCGTGAACGGCAGCGATCTGGAGTCGCCTGCCTGCACCAGGTAACGCCCCGGCGCCTTGAGCGGGGAGAAGTCCAGGTCGGCGTGGTTCTCAAACCCGCCCCACCTCACACCGATGATGGGCCTCGTTTTGCCGGTAAAGACCACCGCATCCGAGTCGGCCACAACTACCTTGAACGAATCCGGCAATGCCGACTTTGAGAATGCGAGCGCAATTTTGGCATCCTGGGGCCGGTAGCCGGCCTGGCTGGCGCGGATGAAGACTTCCCCGGCTTGGATGTTGAGCACAGCCAGCCAGAGCCCCAACGCCACCCAGCGGATCACCGCTGCGGGTCCTGGGCATCGAGAAAAGTTGGTGACAGGATCGCTCATTCTGGCCTGAGGCTGCCAGACCGGTAAACGGGTGTCAAATGGGCCACGAGATGCTGCTTGCGGCCCAGCAAACGAGCGCAACACACCGTCAGGGCTTTGAACGACCCGGCGGCGAAGATCTGGGGCTGTGGCGCGCGGGCGCGTTAGCCGTTGAACTTCTTCGCCAGGATGCTGGCGTTGTGGCCGCCGAACCCGAAGGAATTGTTGAGGATGGCATTGATCCTCATCTGGCGCGGCGTGTTGGGCACGTAATCCAGATCGCACTGCGGGTCGGGGACCTGGTAGTTGATGGTCGGCGGTGCGGTGTCCGTTTGGATGGCCTTGCAGCAGACAATCATTTCCACGGCGCCTGCCGCGCCGAGCATGTGGCCGGTGGCACCCTTGGTCGAACTGACAGCCACCGAGCGCGCGTGGGCGCCGAAGACGGTCTTGACAGCCTGCGTCTCGGCTATGTCCCCCTGGGGCGTGGAAGTGCCGTGAGCGTTGATGTAGGAAATCTCCTCCGGTTTCATCCCGGCATGGCGCAGGGCCATGCGCATGCACCGGGCGGCGCCTTCGCCATCCGGGGCCGGGGCGGTCACGTGGTTGGCGTCGGCCGTGTTGCCGTAGCCGGCGACTTCGCAGTAGATTCTCGCTCCCCGTTGCCTGGCGTGCTCAAGCTCTTCCAGCACCAGCACTCCGGCACCCTCTCCCATCACGAAGCCATCGCGTTCCTTGTCGAACGGACGCGAGGCGTGGGCGGGATCGCCGTTGCGAGTGCTGAGCGCTCGCATCGCGCAGAAGCCGCCGATGCCGATCGGAACGATCGTGGCCTCGGCTCCCCCGGCGAAGATGACCTGGGCGTCGCCCATCTTGATCGTGCGCCAGGCTTCGCCCAGCGCGTGATTGGAGGTCGCGCAAGCGGAGCAGGTGGCAAAATTGGGGCCCCGCAGCTTGTGGTACATGGAAAAGAGGCCCGAGGCCATGTTCGAGATGAGCATCGGAATCATGAAGGCCGACAGACGGTCCGGCCCCCGTTCGAGCAGCACCTTGCACTGCTCGGAGACCGTTTGGAGGCCGCCGATGCCCGAGCCGATGAAGACGCCGACCTCATCCCGGTTGACCTTATCCAGATCGAGGCCGGAGTCACGCAGGGCTTGCGCGCCCGCGTGCGCGGCAAATTGGGAAAAACGGTCCGTGCGTCGAACTTCCTTCGGAGAAGGCAGCCCGGGGGCCGGATCGAAGTTCTTCACCTCGGCCGCAATCTGCGCATCGAAGGCCGACGGATCGAAGCGGCTGATCCGCTCCACGCCGCAATCGCCCGCGAGGAGCCGGCTCCAAAAAGCCTCAACCTCGTGGCCCAATGGGGTGACCGCTCCCAAGCCGGTGATCACCACCCGGCGTTCTGTCCAGTTGCTCGCCATAAAACAAACGGGGCAGCTCAAGCTGACGCCAGTCCAAGCCGCCCCGAAAGCACGCCCCTCAAAGTTACTTCTGCGGCAGCTCTTCGATGAACTTGATCACATCGCCAACGCTCTGGAGCTTCTCGGCCTGCTCATCAGGAATCTCGTTGCCGAATTCCTCTTCCAGCGCCATGACAAGCTCCACGGTGTCGAGCGAGTCGGCTCCCAGGTCTTCGATGAACTTGGCGTCAGGCGTGACCTGGTCCGCGTTCACTCCCAACTGCTCCACGATGATATCTTTTACTCGTTGTTCAATAGTCTTTTCAGCCATGGTTTACTCCGGTTTTAATTTTTGCTGTGTGTCTATGCCACGATTCGATAGGCGTCAAGCCCCGAATCGAAAAAAGTTACATTGCCATGCCGCCGTCCACGGGCAGAACCTGCCCGGTAATGTAGCGCGCAGCCGGGCTGGCGAGGAACAGGACGGCGTCCGCGACGTCGTCGGGCTGGCCCAGGGTGCCGAGCGGAATCTGCTTCAGCAACGCCTCGCGGGCCTCGGGGCTGATCTTGGCAGTCATGGCTGTCTCGATAAACCCGGGGGCGATGGCGTTCACGGTAATGCCGCGGCTGGCCAGTTCGCGGGCCACGGACTTGGTAAAGCCGATCACGCCCGCCTTGCTGGCCCCGTAATTACACTGGCCGGCATTTCCCATGATGCCGATGACCGAGGCGATGTTAACGATCCGCCCCGACTGCTGCTTGAGAAAGCTGCGGGAGAAGGCCTTGGTGAACAGGAACGTGCCCTTAAGATTAATGTCCAGGACCGCGTCCCAGTCCGCCTCGCTCATGCGCATGAGCAGGCCGTCCTTGGTGATGCCGGCGTTGTTGACCAGGATATCCACTTTGCCGGTAGCCGCAAGAATCTGCTCTACCGCCGTCGTGACGCTCGCGGCTTCGGAGACGTTGGCGGCAAAAGCCCACGCCTTGCGACCCAGCGCCTGGGCTTTCTGCACCGTTTCCTCGCAGAACTCCAGCTTCAAATCCACGCAGGCAATGTCCGCGCCTGCAGCAGCGAGCTTCAAGGCGATGGCCTGTCCGATGCCGCGGCCGGCGCCGGTCACCACCGCTACCTGGTTGGCTAATTGGTTCATAAAGACCGGATGTTTTGGGCTATCCCGGGACGATTGTCAATACGGGAAAACAGTAAAATTACCTGAGGCGCAGAATGCTGGCACCTTGCCCGGGCTGCCGCGCGGGTTTGAGCCCGTGTTTCAGCCCCCGATTGCCTTGACCGTGATCTCGAGGCTGGCCGTGTCCGCGACGTTCAGAATCTGCGCATTCCTGTCAATCCGCTTCATGAATCCGCTCAGGGCGGTGCCCGGGCCCAGCTCGATAAACCGGGTGAACCCTTGGGCGAGGAGGTAGCGCATGGACTCTTCCCATCGCACGGAGGAGGTGACCTGCTCGACCAGCCGGGCACGAACCGCTTCAGGGCCCTCGTGCGGGCAGGCTGTGACATTGGAGATGACGGGAACTGAAGGCGCCGTGATGGCCACACCCGCTAACTCCGCCTGGAGCTTGGGCTGGGCGCTAGCCATGAGCGGGGAATGATACGCGCCAGCCACAGGGAGCGGCAGGGCGCGCCTGGCGCCCTTGGCCTTCGCAAGGTCGCAGGCGTGCGCGATCTTGTCGGACGCCCCCGAAATCACGATCTGGCCCGGGCAATTCAGATTGGCGAGGGACACCCCCGCCTGCCCGCAAACCTCGCGCGTTGGCCCCTCATCCAGGCCGATAACCGCTGCCATGCCCCCGTGGGTAGCTTCGCAGGCCTCCTGCATGAAGCGCCCGCGTTGGCGCACAACCTTCAGGCCGTCCTCGAAACTCATCGCGCCCCCTGCGGTCAGCGCGGTGAACTCGCCCAGGGACAAGCCGGCGGTTGCCTGGAAGGCGAGCGAGGGAACTCGCCCCTTGAGCAGCTCAAGGGCGACCCAGCTCACGAGGAAGATCCCCGGCTGCGCGTTCTCGGTCCTGGTCAGCTCCGGCTCCGGCCCGCTGAAACAAACCGAGGCGAGATCGTATCCGAGTGCCGCGTTGGCGTGGTCAAACCAGCCTCTGGCCGCGGGCGAGATCTCGGCCAGATCTCTTCCCATGCCCACCACTTGTGCGCCTTGTCCTGCAAATAACAGTGCTGTTTTGCTCATAGTCGGCTGCGACTAAACACTAAAGCTCTGCCGGAGGAAAGCCGAGAGAGTAAATGATTGAACATTTGACGCGTTTACCTTTCTATTAGGTTACATGCGGCTCGGGCGAACATTTCTGGCGATCGCGATCGCCACCCTCTGGGCGGCGGTGGGGAGCTCGAGAACTCCGAGGTTGCTCCCATCAGGCCCTTGCTGCTGCTGCTGGCCGCTTTAACCGTGGCGCCGGAGCCTGGGGCGCCAAATGCCCCTGTGGCCGAGGTTCTCATCGCGTCTTCCCCGCCGGAAGCAGACCCCCGGCCCTGGCAATTCTCCCAGCGCGCGGCTCCGCCGCCACGCGCGCCTTCTATCGCTTCCTAGCTGGTCCCCGCGGGGACTCTTCCACGCGTGCGGCGTAATTCACGCCTCACGGCCTTTCCGTTTGCAGGTTTCCCATCTGAGTTGTCTGTTTATGAAGCGAGAAGTTTATTATGGATGGCCACTGCTCCTGGCGGTGGTGCTGGGCGGCGCGGGCACGCTGCCGGTAATGAGCCAGGAATTTCCAGGTGGACCCGGCACCCGCTCCCTGACGTTGGAGGGAGCAATCGGGCTGGCGCTGGCAAGCAATCCCCGGCTCAGCGCGGCGGGCAGCCAGGTCGCTGGCGCCGCGGGACGCGCTTACCAGTCGAAGCTCTGGCCCAATCCCGAGCTGGAGTTGAGCGCGGAGGATTGGCCCACGGGCGGGGGAGGTTTCACCGATTCCAAGAAACTGGTGGGCCTGTCGCAGGCGTTTCCGTTCCCGGGCAAGAAGAAGTTGGACGGAGCAATCGGGAGGCTCGGGGTGCGAGTGAGCCAGGCGGAGTATGACCTGCGGCGGGTGGAGTTGGTGCGGGAGGTGAAAACGGCATTCTTCGAGGTGCTGGCCGCGGCGCGCCTGGTGGAGGTGGCGCGGGAACTGGTGGCCGTTGCGGAGTCGTCGGCGGCCACGGCGCGGAAGCGGGTGCTGGCGGGGGCGGCGGCGGACCAGGAGCTGTTGCGCGCGGAGATTCCCCTGGAACAGGCCCGGACCGAGCTGGCCGGCTTTGAGCGGGAGCAGGAGACCTCGCACCAGAAGCTGGCGAACCTGCTGGGGCGTCCTGATTTGGCCGGGGCGCCCGTGTCCGGCGCCCTGGCGGAGACGGTCAGCCTGGCAGTGCTGGATGCGGGGCCGGGGCAGTGGCTCGCCAGGCACCCCGGGGTCGTGGCGGCGCGAGCGGGCAAGGAGCGGGCGGAGGCGGCGGAGCGCCGCGCCAGGCTGGAGCCTTATCCCGATGTCAAGATCGGGGCCGCCGGCGGGCAGGAGGCCGATGGGCTGGGCTCGATCGTGCAGTTCAGCATATCCGTGCCGCTGCCGATTATTGACCGGTCCAAGGGCAGGAAGCAGGAGGCGCAGGCCAACGTGGCGGCAGCGGACGCCGAGCTGGAAGCCACGGAGCAGCGGCTGCTTCGGGATTGGGGCATCGCCAGCCAGCGCCTGCGGACTGCGGTCCAACAGGCGGCCAGTTACCATGACCGGATTCTGCCCAAGGCAAACGAGGCGCTACGGCTGGTCCAACGCGGTTTCGAGGAAGGGAAATTCGGTTTCATTGACCTGCTGGACACCCAGCGGACCGCGGCCGAGGCACGGCTGGCCTACCAACAGAAACTGCTGGAGCTCAATACCGCGCAGGCGGACATCGAGGCTTTGCTGGCCCGTGGTCCGGTTGAAGGCATCCAGGCACCAGAGCTCCATTCCGCAGCTAGAAAGTGATTATTGTATCTATGACCAACAAATATCTCAGCGTCCTCGTGTTAGTCCTGTCCGGTCTGATCATTCCCCCACGGGCTGTAGTCGCCGACGTCAGTCGGCGCATTCCACCCGGGCCGGAGATGGCGCCGGCTGACGTCGGCGACTATTCTGACAAGAAAGCCGAGGGCGCGAGCGAGGCCAAGCCGGGCGCAGCCGCGAAGATGTGCTCCGAGCACAACCTGTCGGAGACGGAGTGTGGCATCTGCCACCCGGAAAGGGCCGCAACCCTCAAGCCGGGCCAGGGCTCGAAAGTCCGGTTGCCCGCCGCCGACTCGGCCAGCCTCGTCGGCGTCGAGATGGCGCAGGCGAAGGTGGGCGAAATTCCCGAGAGCATCGAGTGCTACGCCGAGCTGGCGTTCAACCAGAACCGGCTGGCCCAGATCGCCGCCCCCGTGGGTGGCATTCTGCAGTCCGTCGAGGTGGACCTGGGGGCGAAGGTGGAGGATAAGCAGGTCCTGGCGAAGATCTGGTCGGCCGCCATCGCGGAAGCCGTGGCCAGGGCCGTGCTGAGCCACCAGACGCTGGAACGTGAGCGCAAGCTGCGGGCGGAGCGGGTGTCCTCGGAGAAGGACTTGCAGCAGGCCGAAGCCGACCACCGGACGGCTTGCCAGCAGCTCCGCATGCGGGGGTTTACGGAAGAGCAGATTGACCTGCTGGGGCGCCAGCCCCAGGAACAGATCCTCATAGAAGTAGGCGCGCCGTTTGCCGGTGAAATCGTCGAGCGCACCGCCGTGCGCGGTTCGCTCGTGGAGGTGGGCAAGCCGCTGTTCACGCTGGTGGACCGCTCGACGATGTGGGCGATGCTCAACATCCCCGAATCGGCGCTGGCCCGGGTGAAGGTGGGGGAGACTGTGGAACTGCAGGTCGAGGCGCTGCCGGGCCGGACGTTCCGGGGCAAGCTGACCTGGATCGCCGCCGAGGTGGACGAGCGCAGCCGCATGGCGCGCGGGCGGGCCGAGGTGCCCAATCCGGACGGGGTGCTCCGGGCCAAAATGTTTGCCAAGGCGCGCATCCTGGCCCGCACCGCCGAGAAGGCGATGCTGCTGCCTGACTCGGCCATCTGCCGGATCGAGGGCAAGCCCTTCGTTTTCGTGAAGCTGGCCGATGACCTGTTTGAGGCGCGCGCGGTGACGCTGGGCTTCAAGCTCGACGGTCAGTTGCAGGTGCTGGAGGGGCTGAAGCCGGAGGAGACGGTGGTGGTAAACCACGGCTTCGCGCTCAAGTCGCAATGGCTCAGCTCGCGGATGGGCGCGGGCTGCGCGGACTAGGAAGCCTATGTTAAACTGGCTTGTCCAAACCTCGCTGAAGAACCGGCTGCTGGTCTGCGTGCTGGCGGTCGCGCTGATCTTCATCGGCGGGCGATCGTTGCGCCTGCTGCCGATTGACGCCTTCCCGGATACCACCCCGGTGCAGGTGCAGATCAATGCCAGCGTGCCGGCGCTCAGTCCGCAGGAAGTGGAACAGCAGGTCACCATTCCCGTGGAACTGGCCATCAGCGGGCTGCCGGGACTGCAGAATGTCCGCTCGATCTCCAAGTTCGGGCTGTCGCAGGTGGTGGCGACCTTTAAGGACGACACCAGCATCTACCGCGCGCGGCAGCTCATCACGGAACGCTTGCAGACCGTCGAGTTGGCGGCCGGCATCGAGCGGCCCCAGCTTGGCCCCATTGCTACCGGGCTGGGGGAGATCTTCCATTACGTCGTGCGGTCCGAGGACACCAACCGCACCCTGACGGAACTCCGCGAGCTGCAGGATTGGGTGATCAAACCCGAGCTGCGCAAAGTCCCCGGCGTGGCCGAGGTCAATAGCTGGGGCGGCTTCGAGAAGCAATACCACGTGGTGACCGAGCCTGACCTGCTGGTCAAACACAGCCTGACGCTGGAGCAGCTCTTCGAGGCGCTGGCCGCCAACAACCAGAATGTCGGCGGCGGGCAGGTGGTCCGCGCGGGCGAATCGTTGCTGGTGCAGGGGATCGGCCTCACGACCAACGTGGAGGAGATCGGCAACATTGTCATCGCCTCCCACGACGGCGTGCCGGTCCATGTCCACGACGTGGCGACGGTGCAGGTGGATCATGAAATACGGCGCGGCGCGGTGACGGGCGGCGGCCGGGGCGAAATCGTGCTGGGGTTGGGCTTCATGCTGATGGGCGAGAACAGCCACGTGGTGACCCGGGCGCTGAAAGCGAAGCTGGCGGAGGTGCAAAAGATGCTGCCCAGGGACATCAGGCTCGAGGTGCTGTATGACCGGACTGAACTGGTGGATAGCGTCATCCGCACGGTTAAACACAACCTGCTCCTGGGTGCGTTGCTGGTTATCGCCATCCTGTTTGCCTTTCTTGGAAATCTGCGGGCAGGCCTGGTCGTGGCCGCAGCCATCCCGCTTTCCATGCTGTTCGCCGGCAACCTGATGCTGCAGGCGGGCATTTCCGCCAGCTTGCTGAGCCTGGGGGCGGTGGACTTCGGCCTCCTGGTGGACGGGTCGGTCGTGATGGTGGAGAATGCCATGCGCCGGCTGGCGATGCGCCAACAGGAGTTGGGTCGCCCGTTGACGCGGGAGGAACGCCAGGAAACGCTAGCCCTCGCGCCGGTGGAGGTCGCCCGGCCCGTGGCCTTTGGCGTGGGGATCATCCTGATCGTCTTCCTGCCCGTGCTCACCCTGGAAGGTGTGGAAGGCAAACTCTTCAAGCCGATGGCCCTGACGATGATCTTTGCTCTGGCCGGTTCCCTGCTCCTGGCCCTGACCTTCATGCCGGTTGTGGCGAGCCTGTTCCTGCCGAAGCAGGTCAAGGATACAGAGCCTTGGCTGGTGCGAATCGCGCACCGTCTTTACGAGCCGGTCCTCAGCCTCGCGCTGCGCTTCCGGCTCTTCACGCTGGTGGGTGCCTTGGGACTACTGATCGGCGCGGCCTTCCTCACCACGCGCATCGGCGGCGAGTTCCTGCCCAAGCTCGGCGAAGGGGCCATTGTCGGCACCACGGTGCGCGTGGCGGGCGTCTCCGTGGCAGAAGCCGTCGCCGTGAACGACCGCATCGAGAAACTCCTCCTGGCTGAGTTCAAGGATGAGATCGCCAATATCTGGACGCGCCTGGGCAGCGCCGAGATCGCCACCGACCCGATGGGCGTCGAGCTTTCGGACTTCTTCCTCGCGCTCCAACCGCGCTCGCAATGGAAGAAGGCCCACACGCAAGCCGAGCTGGTGGAGGAGATGCGCAAGCTCTTTGTGAAGATTCCGGGCCTGCGCGTGGCGTTCAGCCAGCCGATCGAGATGCGCATGAACGAGCTGGTAGCCGGCATCCGCTCCGACATCGGCATCAAGATCTATGGCGACGACCTGGAGACGTTGCGCGAGCTGTCCGACGAGGTGCAGAAGGTGCTGGGTGGCATTGAGGGGAGGGGAGAAGTCACCGGCGAGCAGCTTTCCGGCCAGCCGGTCCTGCAGGTGCGCGTTGATCCAAAGGCCACCGAACGCTTCGGGGTGCCCGCGCGGAACGTGCTGAATGTCGTGGAAGCGGTGGGCACAAAGCGGATCGGTGAGGTGCGCGAGGGCCAGCGGCGTTTCCCGCTCGTGGTGCGCCTGCCGGACCGCCAGAGAACCGACCCCGACGCCCTGGCCAACACCCTCATCCCGACGGCGACCGGCTCGGTGCTGCCGCTCAGCCAGGTCGCCCAGGTCCTCGAAACCGAAGGCCCGGCCACGATCAACCGGGAATGGGGCAGGCGCCGCATCACGGTGCAATGCAACGTGCGCGGGCGCGATGTCGGCAGCTTTGTGGCCGAGGCGCAGAAGAAGATCGCCGCCCAGGTGAAACTGCCGGAAGGATACGGCATCGAATGGGGCGGCCAGTTCGAGAACATGGAGCGCGCCAACGCCCGGCTGCGGTTCGTCGTGCCGCTGGCCCTGGGGCTGATCTTTGTGCTCCTCTACTTCAGCCTGGGGACGATGCGCGACGTGTTCATCGTCGCCACCGGGATTCCGCTGGGGGCAGTGGGCGGGGTGGTGGCTTTATGGCTGCGCGGAATGCCCTTCACCGTCAGCGCGGCGGTCGGTTTCGTCGCCCTGAGCGGCGTGGCGATCCTCAACGGCCTGGTCCTGGTGACGTTCATCAAGCAAAGGCTCGACGCAGGCATGCCGCTGGCCGACGCTGTGCGCGAAGGCTGCCTGGTCCGCCTGCGGCCCGTGCTCATGACCGCCCTGGTCGCAGCGGTCGGCTTCATCCCCATGGCGTTCAACGTGGGCGTCGGCGGCGAAGTTCAGCGCCCGCTGGCCACCGTGGTCATCGGCGGCGTGCTCAGCAACACGCTGCTCACGCTGGTGGTTCTCCCGGTGCTCTACACCCTATTCCGCCG
>JAPLUA010000522.1 GCA_026397855.1 Verrucomicrobiota bacterium
CCGGTTGGCACACTCACTGCAGGGCATTGCCATGTCCTTCGGATGCTATTGACGACGGTCCAGATGACAGTGGGATCGGATGTCTGTCTTCTCATCCCGACCGCCGGCTGGAAGGCCTCCGGGATCGTATTCGTTGGCACTTGGACAAGCCGATCCAGACGATCGACCAGCAGGATATCGAGCGCTACAAGGCTATCGCCCAGAGCACCAATGGCGCCATCTCCAGGCAGGAGTTCGATATTCGGGCTTTGAACCAGCCCCGTCGTGAACAAGCGGCGAGATGTCCTCTTTGTGGATGATAGGGGCCGGGAACTATTTCCGGGGACGCTCGGCGAGGGGTGCCAGAAGATGGACAGGACTGGCAGGTTCACCCGTGGTATCTGATGAGCAACCGATTTTGCCCAGCGGCTGCACATCGGGTAACCGGGCCGCGCGGTATGCCTGCTCTATCAAAACAACTCGGAGGTTGACGGAAGTGAAAATGCCTTGCACGTCCCTGAGCGGCATGGGATAGCTGTAATATGACAAGTGATTCTACAGTTACCGTGAGCCAAGCGCAGGCAAACCTGCCCAGGCTCATCCGGCAGGACAGCTTCGCCATTGCACGGCACGGCAAGGTGGTGGGGGTGTTTCTATCCAAGGACCGGATCGAAGCACTGGTGGAAAGCATGGAACTGTTGGGCAACCCGGATTTCATTCAGGCGCTGAAGGAGCATAAGGCCGCACGGGGCAAACAATTCGACCTCGCGGAGCTCGATGTGGAAATGTCCGCGTGAAGACCCGGGTGATCATTAAACAAAGGGTCAGGAGTTTCCTGCAAACCCTTGCCCCTGAACCGCGCCGAAAGCTCTGGCGTGGTCTTAAGGATTTAGCTGAAGATAAAGGCGACCTTAAGCAGTTAGATGGCAACTTGCATCCGTTCTGGCGACTGCGCGTTGAAAGGATGCGCGTGATTTACGAGCCGCGGTCCATCGCGGGCGAGCGGCATTTGGTTTGTTTCTTCGCTGATCATCGTTCAACCGTCTATGCCGTGCTGGAACAATTGCTCGTATCCGGCCTCGTGGATGAGTTGACGGATTGAAGCACCCAACCGCCCAGGTTCAGTATTCCGCGCGATCCACTTCCTGCGGCAATGGCAACATCTGCTCGGCCATCGCTGCGAACTGGGTGACAACCGGTGAGGGGCTTTGGTGCCGCCAGGCCAGCGCATAGTCGGTCCAGAGCCTGGGCTTGGTCAGGGGACGCCAGACGATGCTGTGGAAGCGCTCCATCTGCTCGAAATAGGGCAGCACGCTGACCCCCAGCCCCACCGAGATCAGGCCGAGCATGTTGCTCGGGTAGCCGCCGACCTCCTTGACGACGCGCGTGCCACAGTTGAGCCGCGCGCACTGGTGGTTTGGCCGGATGCGCCAGGCGGTTGAGCATCCCTGCGACTGGGAAGCGCCCGGGCGGTCTCGGCGCCACAGGGCCTGGATGCCGGACGAAACAGAGCCGCCGCAGGCTTCCGACTGACCCGGACGCCACCCCGACACGGACGGGTGAAGCTGCAGAGCAGATTTGTCAATCTGCGCTGAGAGCCAATGTCCGCTTCGGCCAATTTGTGGGGTATGCCGTTTTAATGACCCCGGCTGTTGTTGACCTTGCTGGCGGCGGCGGCTTAGGCTGGCACCAGACATGCTGACACCAATCAAATATCCAGCCGCCCGGCAGGGCGACGGGGTCTTGCTCCGGCTCCGGGAGGATTACGAACAGGCGGTGCTCGACTTGTTCGAGGCTGACCAGGAGGCCAAAGAGGTTCGTCCCGCACTGGAGGTCGTCGGCCACACCTCCAACTTTCTCAACAACATGCGCCTGCCGGTTCACCGCTGGTTTCGTTACAGCGCGGGCTTTTCGGCGGAGTGGGTGAAGTGGTTGCTGGCGGAGCGGGATGGAAGCGACCTTCGGGTGCTCGACCCGTTCGTCGGTTCAGGAACGACTTGTCTCGCGTGCGATGAAATGGGCGTCCCGTCCCACGGCCTCGAGGCCCATCCGTTCATTCACCGGGTTGCGCGGGCCAAGTTGAGTTACGCCACCGATCCGGAGCGTTTCATTGCCAAGGCGGAGAGGGCGTTCGGGTTTGCCCGGAAGGCGGTAGCGCAGACGGAGCATTACCCGGACATCATTGGGAAGTGTTACGGGCTTGAGACGCTGGATTATCTGGACCGCTTCCGGCAGGCTGTCGAGCTTGAGCAGGACGGTTCGCCCGAAGCCGGGCTGCTTTGGATGGCGCTCGTCTCATCGCTGCGCGTGGTGTCCGAGGCGGGGACCGCGCCGTGGCAATACGTGTTGCCAGGCCGGCGCAAGACCGTGCCGCCGCCGCCGGAACTCGCGTTACACAAGACGGTGCAAATGATGGCTGCGGACATCCGCTTTATGGCGCGACGGGCGAGGCCGCTGGCGCAGTTGCGCGTGGATGACGCGCGCAAATGCGCGACTGTGCCGGATGGCTGGGCCACGCTGGTGGTCACGTCGCCGCCCTACGCCAACAATTACGACTACGCCGACGCAACGCGGTTGGAGATGGCGTTCATGGGCGAGATTCGCGGCTGGGGCGACCTGCAGGAAACAGTGAGACGACACTTGGTGCGAGCCTGTTCCCAGCATGTGCCGCCCAATTCGGTGAACCTCGATGAAGTGCTGGCCACACCGGAGCTTGCGCCGATCCGCGATGAGATCGTACCGATATGCCGCGAACTTTCGGCGGTGCGATTGGAGCGCGGCGGCAAGAAGACCTACAACAACATGATCGCCTGCTACTTTCTTGACCTGGCGCAGACGTGGCAGGCGCTCCGGCGGGTTTGTGCCTCGCCATCCGAGGTTTGCTTCGTAATCGGCGATTCCGCGCCCTATGGCGTTTATGTGCCGGTCATTGAATGGTTCGGGAAGCTGGCTCTGGCCGCAGGATTCGAGTCCTGGTCATTCGAGAAACTGCGCGACCGGAACATCAAATGGAAGAACCGCAAACATCGCGTACCCCTTTGCGAGGGGCATTTGTGGGTTCGCGGATAGGAAGGGATCGCTATGGCCGAATCACTCGCTCACAGGTGGGGACAAATTATAGGGGATGGCTTTGAAATGTTCGTCCGCAACATCCTCGGTGAGGTGGCACAGCGGCATGGTCTCTACCTCGATTTCAAGCGACCGCGCGAAACCAGAGGGGGCCAGGGCAAAGTGACATGGCAGGACGGCTACGGCAACCGGCATGACCTCGACTACGTTTTGGAGCGTGGGGGAACGGAGGACACCCTTGGCGTCCCCATCGCTTTCATCGAATCAGCGTGGCGGCGATACACCAAGCATTCGAAGAACAAAGTTCAGGAGATCGAAGCGGCAGTGATGCCGATTGCCCTGACGTTCTCGCGTCATCAGCCGTTCTGCGGGGCGGTGCTTGCTGGCGAGTTTACGCGCAACGCACTGCATCAGTTGGAATCGAAAGGCTTCGGTGTCCTGCACATTCCCTATGATTCCATTCTGGCCGCGTTCCGCGAACTCGGCATTGACGCTTCATCGGAGGACGGTGCGGGCGGCACAACCGAGACGCAGTTTCGGGAGAAGATTGCGAAATGGGAATCGCTACGGCAGCCCCAAGCGACCAACCGCCTGCGGGCGAAACTTCACGCACTCCACCAGCGCGAGATTGCGGAATTCAAGCAGCACCTTGAAGCCGCACTCAACCGTCAGGTGGCTTCGATTCGGCTGACTGTGCTGCGCGGGCATTCGGTCGAGTGCTCTGACGTCGAAAGCGCGATTGCCTATTTGATTGAGGATGAGAAGTCGTATCGGTTGCGCGAAGACGGCGAGCCGCGCGAGGCATTTGAAGTTCAGGTCCGATTCAACACCAGTGCGAGAATTGAAGCGACTTTCCCCAAGCGTGCCGAGGCGGTTGCGTTCCTCCGCAGTTTCGCTTGAGGCGTTTGGTGATATCCCTGATGGGTTGGAACTTCAGCACGGGGAACCCGTGCATGCTGAATAGGGCCGCCCCGGCTCCGCGAAGGCGGTCAACTGCTCCAAGGGCCTCCCGGGTTTATGAGAAGGAAGCGTCTGGGATACAAGACGTTGTCCCGACCGTAAAGGCGGCAGCGCTCAAGCTCACTGCTGCGCACGATCCACTTCCTGCGGCAGCGGCAACATCTTCTCGGCCATAGCCACAAACTGCGAGACGACCGGTGAAGCGCCTTGCCGCCGCCAGACCAGACCGAAATCCGTCCATAGCCTGGGTTTGGTCAGCGTCCGCCAAACGATCCCGCGGAAGCGCTCCACCTGCTCGAAGTGGGGCACCACGCTGATACCCAAGCCCACGGAGATGAGGCCAAGCACATTGGTCGGGTAACCGCCGATTTCTTTGACGACGCGGGGGCGGAAGCCAGCATTAGCGCAGTGGCGGAAAAACTCGTCGTAGAACACCGACCAGGATTCTCGAGTGCAGAAGACAAAGTCTTCGCCGCGCAGGTCGGCCAGCTCGAAGCTCCGCTGTTTGGCCAGGGGGTAGCGCTGCGGCAACGCCACCTTGAAAGGCACGCGCCAGATAACCCGGTGTTCCAGTCCGCCGGAGGGCATTGGCAAGGTCAGGAAGGAAAGGTCGAGGCGGCCTTCGCGCAGCGCCTTCAATTGTTGGTCCCGCGTTTCATGGAAATAGTCGAACTCAACCTTGGGGTGGGCTTGGCGGAAGGCGCTGATTACCGGGGCCAGGTAGTTCAAGTGCAAGCCGCTCGGGAACCCGAGCGAAAGGCTGCCGGTGATGATTCCCGCCGCCGTGCGCGCTTCGTTGGTGGCCTCGGCCGCCTGGGTGAGGATGGCGCGTGCGCGCCGGTAAAAAGCTTTGCCTGCCGGCGTGATTTGCACCCCGGCGCGGCCACGCTCGAACAGGGGCGTTTCCAGCTCAGCTTCGAGATCTTTTATCTGGCGGCTGAGGGCAGGTTGAGCGACGCGCAGCCGTGCCGCCGCGTGCGTGAAGTTCAATGCTTCAGCCACCGCCACGAAGTATCGGAGGTGTCTCAGTTCCATGCGCTCACCATACCTCGCGCGCATGGCTGGACCAAGCAACAAAGTATTGGGCGCGGGCCGCCGCCTGGGGTTAAAGGAAGGGTGATGAATGAGACGAATGCGACTGTGACGGCTACAGGTGCGGGGGCGGCCGGGGGGGCGGAAATTCGAAATCCGAAGGCCGAAGCCCGAAGGAAATCCGACGGCCCGAATACCGAAAGCCGAATCAAGCCGGGAGCAGGGGCGGATACGGTGGCGAACGCCACGCCCCGATCTTCACGCATCACGCATCACGCATCACACTTCCGCCGCTTCACCATCACGCTCCTTGCCGCCGCCGTCACGACCACCGCCGCCTGGTCCGGCTACCGGTGGCTGGACCACGTCCGCACTTGGGTCAGGACGGACAACGCCTACGTCGCCGCGCATGTCCACCAGGTTAGCTCGCGCCTCGCCGGAACGGTGTCTGAAGTGCTCGTGGAGGCGAATGGGGCGGTCGCGGCCGGGAGGGTGGTCGCCCGGCTCGAGGCGCGGGATTTCGAGGTGAGAAGGCAGCGCATCTGCAGCAGGCCCATGCCCAGGTTGCCCTGGCGCGGGCCCAGGTGGCTCGCGAACAGGCCCAGGCCACCAAATCGCAGCAGGATCTCGAACGTTCCAAGTCGCTCGCCCAGGGCGCCAATGGCGCCATCTCCAGGCAGGAGCTTGATTCCGCGCAGGCGGCCGCTGACGCCGCCCAGGCCGGCCTGGATGTTGCCAGGTCCGCGCTCCAATCGGCGGAGGCCGCTACCGCCGCCGCGCGGGCGCAGGAGCAGGTGGCCCAGGCCAATCTCAAGGACGCTGACCTGCAGCTTTCCTATACCGAGATTCGCGCTCCCGCCACCGGCCGCATCGGCCGGAAGAACCTGGAGACCGGCAATCACGTCCAGCCGGGGCAGGCTCTGCTGGCCCTGGTGCAGCCCGATGTCTGGGTCGTGGCCAATTTCAAGGAGACGCAGCTCGCGCGCCTCAAACCCGGCCAGCCTGTGCGGCTGCGCGTGGATGCGTTCCCAGGACGCGTGTTTGCCGGGCACGTCGAGAGCCTTGCCCCCGCCAGCGGCGCCCAGTTCGCGCTTTTGCCACCGGATAACGCCACCGGCAACTTCATCAAGATCGTCCAGCGCGTGCCGGTGAAGATCGCCCTGGACCGCCAGGACACCGGCGACTGCGAGGGCCGCATCGTGCCCGGCATGTCCACGGTGGTGGAGGTGAAAGTGCGTGAGTGACTTCGAAGAACGCGTTTCCTTGCGTCATTGGGGGGCCTTGCTCGGCGCGATGCTCGGCGCCTTCATGGCGGTGCTCGATATCCAGATCACCAACGCCTCGCTCAACGACATCCTCGGCTCGCTGGGCGCCACCCTCGAAGAGGGCTCCTGGATTTCAACCAGTTACCTCGTCGCCGAGATCATCGTCATCCCGCTGACGGCCTGGCTGTCGGACGTGTTCTCGCCGCGGCGCTACCTGCTGGCCAACGCCGCCCTGTTCCTGGCGTTCTCGATGGCCTGCGCCTGCTCCTGGAACCTGGACAGCATGATCGCCTTTCGCGCGCTGCAAGGCTTCACCGGCGGCGTGCTCATCCCCATGGCCTTCAACCTCGTGCTCAAGCTCCTGCCACCGGCCAAACGCGGCCTGGGTTTCGCCCTGTTCGGCATGACCGCCACCTTCGCCCCGGCCATCGGGCCGACCATCGGCGGCTGGCTGACCGACAACTACGGCTGGCCCGCTATCTTCTACCTGAACCTCATCCCCGGCGCGCTCCTGATGGCGGCGGTGGCCTGGGGCCTTGAGCCGGGCAGAATGCGCCTCTCCCTCCTGCGGCGCGGCGATTGGTGGGGCATCGGGACCATGGCCATTGGCCTTGGCTCGCTCATCGTGTTCCTGGAAGAGGGTAATCGCAATGACTGGCTCAACTCGCAGTTCATCGTCGCGCTTGGCCTGACGGCGGCGGTATTCCTCAGCGCGTGCGTGGTGATCGAGCTCAGGCGCCGCGAGCCCTTCGTCAACCTTCGGCTGCTCGCCGACCGCAACTTTGGCCTCGGCACCGCCATCAGCACAGCCTTTGGCGTCGGCATGTATGGGGCCATGTATCTGCTCCCGGTTTACCTGGCGCAGGTGCAGGGCTACAACGCGCAGCAGATCGGCTGGACGATCATGTGGAGCGGCGTGCCGCAGCTCCTGATGATGCCCGTGGCGGCGGTGTTGCTGCGCTGGTTCGACGCCCGCCTGCTGCTCACGGTGGGCCTGGCGCTCTTCAGCGGCAGCAGCTTCATGAATGCCGCGATGACCAACCTCACCGGCTACCACCAGCTTATCCTGGCCCAGATCGTCCGCGCCATGGGCATGCCGCTGGTCATTGTGCCGCTGACTACACTGGCCACCGGCCACATCGGACCGCAGCAATCGGGCTCCGCCTCCGCCCTCTACAATATGTTCCGCAACCTGGGCGGGAGCATTGGCATCGCCCTCCTGGCGACGCAGTTGGACCTGCGGGAGAAGTTCCACTCGGTGCGGATCGGCGAGGCCGTCAACGCCTTCAATCCCGCGACCGGTGAGCGGTTGGACGCGCTGACGCAGCATTTCGTCTCCCGCGGCGCCGATGCGGTTGCCGCCGCACAGCAGGCCCTTGGTGCGGTTGCCGCCGTGGTGCGCCGTGAAGCTTATGTGATGGCTTACGGCGATTGCTTCTACCTCATTGGTGCGGTTCTGCTCACGATGGTGCTGCTGGTGTGGCTCTGCACAGCCGCCAAAGGTGAGGTCCGCGCGGCACACTGAGCCGCGGGCAGGCAAAGAGGAACCGCGAATGCACGTCAATCGGCGCGAATATTCTGGGGAAAATAGTAGGGTTCTGGAAATCGAAGCAGCCTTGCGCCAACTGCCAGCCCAGGACCAGTGGGAGGTTGCCCGCTGGCTTCTGGATACATTGGAAGAAGGAAACGGCACTGCAGCCCAGGGGCAGAATGGCGGCACCGTTCCAGCATTGCCGGACTATGCCGCCCGCCGCCGTCAAATCTTTGGTGACAAGGTTCTGCCCAACATGGTGCTAGTGTCCCGCTCCGAAGAACGATTGGTGAAGTTGGAATGACCGCCGTTACCCCGTAAGGGAATGGCGCCCGTCGCGGCGGCAAGTGTCCGGCTGTAGCGTGAGGAATTCGGCCTTCGGATTTCCGATCCGGGCAATCGGACAACTTCTCGTTGCGCGGCCAGAGCTCCCTCACTACGCTGCGGCCATGCGGAATTCGCCGTCCGATCAACTGTCCCCGACGCCCGCGGCTCCGCCCGCCTCGCTGCCGCCTACCCGCACCCGCTACTGGGTGATCGTCTTCGCGGTGACGCTGGCGATTATTCAATACATTGACCGGGTTTGCATCTCGCAGGCGGCCCCCTTCATCAGCCGCGACCTGCACCTGGACGAGGCGCAGATGGGCTGGGTGTTTTCCGCGTTCACGCTGGCTTACGCGCTCTTTGAAATCCCCGCCGGGTACCTTGGCGACCGCATCGGCCCGCGCAAGGTGCTGATTCGCATCGTCCTGTGGTGGTCGTTCTTTACCGCCGCCACCGGCTGGATGTGGAGCTGGGCCTCCCTGGCCGTCACCCGGTTCCTGTTCGGTGCCGGGGAGGCGGGCGCGTTCCCGAACCTGACGAAGGCCTTTCATCACTGGCTGCCGCCGGGCGAACGGACGCGAGCCCAGGGGATTATGTGGACCAGCGCGCGCCTGGGCGGCGCGTTCACGCCGCTGCTGGTGTTTGGCTGCCTCCAACTCGTTACCTGGCGCACGGCCTTCCAGCTCTTCGGCCTGATCGGCGTGGTCTGGGCCATCGTGTTCTTCTGGTGGTATCGCGACAACCCTCGCGCCCACCCGCAGGTGAACTCAGCCGAGGCGGCGCTCCTGCCCGCCGAAGCCGACAACGCCGGGAACTTCCGTGCGCCATGGAAAGAGCTGTTCACCTCGCGCACCGTCTGGTGCCTGTGCGGCCAATACTTCGCGTGCAGCTACAGCTTCTACTTCTTCATCACCTGGTTCCCGACCTACCTGCTCAAAGCCCGCGGTTTCGATGTGAAGCAAAGCGCCCTGCTGGCGGGGACTCCGCTGTTTGTAGGTGCGTTCGGATCGCTGCTTGCGGGGTGGGTCTCACCCATCCTGAGCCGGCGACTAGCCAGCGTAGCCCAGGTCCGGCGCGGGTTGGGTGCGGCTGGCGCCGTGGGTGGGGCCGCCATGCTGGTTTTGGCCACCTGGCTGACCAATCCTTACTTGGCCGTTCTGGCGATTGCCCTGGTCGCCTTCTGCAACGACATCCAGTTGCCCGGCGCCTGGACCGCCTGCATGGATGTGGGCGGAAAATCGGTCGCCACGCTCTCGGGCACCATGAACATGATGGGCAACGTCGGCGGCTTCGTCTCACCCATCGCCTGCGGCTACCTCGTCAAGCACACCGGCAACTGGCACCTGGCCTTCTACGTCACCGCCGCCGCCTATCTCCTCGGCGCGCTCTGCTGGCTGCTCATGGACCCCGTGACGCCCCTCGAATTGCAGACCGCCCGCCAACGGCGCGATACGTGATGGCGTTTTCATAGTAGTTTAGCGCTGCATCCAGCCACCAAGACCGCCTACCCGCAACCCGGATGCTCCCAGTAGGCTCTCCTTCATACCTTAGTGGTACCTTGGTAGTACCCTGGTAGTACCTTGCATCTCTGACCAAGGTACTACCAAGGTACTACCAAGGTACTACCAAGGTACTACCAAGGTACTACCAAGGTACTACCAGGGTACTACCATTGCACGGAGCGGGGAGGCCATGACGTTTCACTTTGAACTTGGCCTGGAACTGGCAAATACGCCCGGTGGCGAGAACCCGATCACAGCGAGACTGGATCATGTTTTGCGCCGTGTAGCCTTTGCCGGTTGACGCTTTCCCTCAATCCGATTCGGCCAAGGTAATGAATATACAATTAAATCGGTAGAGATTAGTATATCATAAGAATGATGACTGCATTTGGTGCTTATATTCAATAGATATAAAATCTATACTAACATGATTGACATACTGGTAATTAGTTATATGCTGTCCTCGTTATGAATGATTCTGCACTGGAAATCAGCGTGGTAACGCAGCGAAAGACGGCTCCCTTTCGCCGTTCGCTCACGGCAGCGCTGGCCCCGATTGACCGGATGGTGGCGGCATCGTCGAGCCTGCTCGCGAATCCCGGCGCTGCATTCGACGTGGGCGCCGAGAGTTACCAGTTGCCCCGTTATGTTTACCTGGGGCTACAGGGAGGAGGCGATACCTTGAAGATTGGCGTTTTTGCCGGTGTCCACGGGGATGAGCCGGAGGGGGTGCATGCGGTGGGCCGTTTTCTGAGTTTGCTGGACCGCGAGCCGGAGCTGGCGCGGGGTTACTGCCTGTACCTCTATCCCATCTGCAACCCGACCGGTTTTGAAGATCGCACCCGTCATTCTCGAAGCGGCAAGGACCTGAATCGGGAGTTTTGGCGCGGATCGCGGGAGCCGGAGGTAAGGCTCCTGGAGTTCGAACTGCTGGCGCACCGATTCCACGGGATCATATCGCTGCATACCGACGATACCAGCCCCGGTTTCTATGGCTATGCCCACGGGGCCACGCTTACCCGGAACCTGATCGAACCGGCACTCAAGGCGGCCGAGGAGTTCCTGCCGCGCAACGGGAATGAGACGATTGACGGTTTCCGCGCTCGCAATGGCATCATACGCCAGGGCTTTCCGGGGGTGTTAAGCGCACCACCGTCCATAAGGCCGCGTCCATTCGAGATCATCCTGGAGACGCCGCACGCCGCCCCCAACTATCTGAAGGAAGCCGCTTTTGTGGCCGCTCTGCGCACTATCCTGGTGCGCTACCGTGAATTCATTGCCTACGCGCCGAATCTGTAACCATCAATCCAAATCTATAAACCAATAAAGGACAAACATATGCCAATACATCGCGACATCATCAGCACCGTGGGCCGAACCCCGCTGATCAAGCTCAACCGCATCGCCAACGGCACCGATGCAACCATCGCGCTCAAGGGGGAGTTCTTTAATCCCCTGGGCAGTGTGAAGGACCGGATCGGCTACGCCATGATCGCCGCCGCCGAGCGCGAGGGGATTCTTACGCCCAACACGACCATCATTGAGCCGACCTCCGGCAACACGGGGATTGCGCTGGCCTTCGTGGCGGCCGCGAAGGGCTACAAGCTCATCCTGACGATGCCTGAGAGCATGAGCGTGGAGCGGCGCACTTTGCTGGCACTGCTGGGCGCCCGGCTGGTGCTCACGCCCGCGCCCGAAGGCATGAAGGGCGCCATCCGGCGGGCCGAGGAATTGAAGAGGGAAATCCCCGACTCCTGGATTCCCCAGCAGTTCGAGAACCCCGCGAACCCGGAGATCCACCGCCAGACCACCGCCGAGGAGATCTGGAAGGACACCGACGGGAGAGCGGACATCCTGGTCTCAGCGGTCGGCACCGGGGGAACCATCACGGGCATCAGTGAAGTCATTAAGTCCCGCAAGCAGGCCTTCCGCGCCATCGCGGTCGAGCCGAAGGACTCGCCGGTCATCACCCAGATACGCAACGGCGAGCCCCTCAAGCCGGGGCCGCACAAGATCCAGGGCACGGGCGCCGGTTTCGTGCCCAAGAACCTCAACCTGCAAATCCTCGATGAGGTGATCACGGTCAGCAATGACGATGCGTTTGCCATTGCGCGGCGGCTGGCGTTGGAAGAGGGGATCCTGGCCGGCATTTCGACGGGCGCCAACGTCTGGGCGGCGCTCCAGGTGGCCGGGAGACCGGAGAACAAAGGCAAGCTGATCGTCACGATCGGCTGCAGCACCGGCGAGCGTTACCTCAGCACGGCGCTGGCGGACGAGGCGCGCAAACAGGTGCAGTCGTAACCTCCGGTCGCTCTTCCAATGAAGCCCGACGCCGACAACGCCGCCAAGCCAGGGCTGCTCGAAAACCATTCGCGCAGCCTGCTGAAGGCCTTTTCCTGGCGCGCGACGGGGACGCTCGATACGATTTTGATCTCGTTCATCGTCACTGGGAAAATCAAGCTGGCGCTGTCCATCGGCTTCGTCGAGCTGTTCACCAAGATCGGCCTCTACTATTGCCATGAGCGGGTCTGGAACCGTGTCCAGTTTGGGAAAGTTCAACCTCGCGAAGATTACGAGATCTAGCCATA
>JAPLUA010000510.1 GCA_026397855.1 Verrucomicrobiota bacterium
CCAGCGTGCGGCGGCTGCCCAGGAGCCTCAGCAGCCGCCGGTAAACCGGCCAGCTCGAGCGCCAGAGGACCGCCGCCCAGCGCAGCGCCGAACTGACCGGGCGCAGCACCAGCAGGCAGCCGCCCAGCAGCAGCAGCAGGACGGCCCAGCCCAGGTTCTTCTCCAGCTTCGTGGTGAGCGGGGTCATGGCGTGAGACTCAGCGCGCCGGACTTTACTTCTTCTCCAGCACCGCCTTGGCCGCGGCCAGTTCCTTGAGCTTGGGCTTGTCCACCTTGGGAAACTTCAGGTCGAGCCCGGACAGCGCCTGGATGATCGCCGCCGCCACCACCACGCGGGTGAACCACTTGTTATCCGCCGGCACCACGTACCAGGGGGCATTGGGCGTCGCCGTGTGCTGGATCATGTCCTCGTAAGCCTCCATGTACTGGTCCCAGAACGCGCGCTCCGCCATGTCCGAGGATGAGAACTTCCAGTGCTTGTCCGGATCCTCGAGGCGCTCCATGAATCGCCGCTTCTGCTCCTTCTTCGAGAGGTGCAGGAAGAACTTGAGGACCACCGTGCCGTTGCGCGTGAGGTATTGCTCGAAATTGCGGATGTCCTCGAACCGCTCCTGCCAGATGTGCCTGGTGACCAGTTCAGGCGGGAGCTTCTGCTTCTCCAGGAACGCCGGGTGCACCCGCACCACGAGCACCTCCTCGTAGTAGGAGCGGTTGAAGATGCCGATGCGGCCGCGGTTGGGCAGCACCTTCATCGAGCGCCAGAGATAGTCGTGGTCCAGATCCTCGCTCGTGGGGGTCTTGAAGGAATGCACATCGCAGCCCTGGGGGTTCACACCCGAGAGCACGTGCTTGATTGCGCCGTCCTTGCCCGCGGCGTCCATCGCCTGGAAGATGAGCAGCAGCGACCGCTTGTCGTCGGCGTAGAGCATCTCCTGGTAGTGCGACAGCGCATCAACGCCCGTGGACAGGGCCTCCGTGGCTTTGGGCTTGTCCTCGTCCTTCAGCCAGAGCGTGTCATTGGGGTCTATGTCCTTCAGCCGGAATTCCTTGCCCTTGGTGATGCAGAAAGGCTCCGCAAGCTTGCGGGCCTGTTTGGCGATCTCTTTTGATTTCATAGATTTGTTTCTCTTGCAGTTGCTAACTACTCAAAGCGATGGGGCTGGCCGGTGGCCGCGAGCACGGCGGTCCAGACGAAACCTTCCGGATCAAGGCGCTTCTTCTCCGTGGCCAACAGTTCGATCGGCACATGGATAAAGCGGTCGTGCAGATAGCCGATGACCAGCCCGGTCTTGCCGGCCATCGCGGCGTGCGCCGCGTGGCGCGCGAACAGGTCGCACAGGATCGAGTCCTCGGCATTGGCCGGGCTGCTGCGCACCAGGTAGCTCGGATCGAAGTAGCGCATCACCATCGGAACCTTCTCCGCCTTGAAATAGCCCTCGATGCGCTCGCGCAGGAAAGAACCGATGTCGTGGAGCTTCACGTTGCCCGAGGCGTCGCGCGCCGTGTCCCCCTCCTGCAGCAGATCCTGCCCCGCGCCCTCGGCCACCACGACGACCGCGTGCGCCCGCTTCAGGATGCGGTCCTTGAGCGCCGACAGGAACCCGCGCGGGCCATCGAGCTTGAACGGCACCTCGGGAACGAGCGTGAAGTTCACGTCCTGGCTCGCCACGGTCGCGCCGGCCGCGATGAACCCCGCATGGCGGCCCATGACCTTGACCAGCGAGACGCCGTTGTGGACGCTCTTGCATTCAACGTGCGCGCGCTCCAGCACCCGGGCGGCTTCCTGCACGGCCGTGAGGTAGCCGAACGTGCGCGACACAAACGCCACGTCGTTATCCACCGTCTTGGGAATGCCCACCACCGCCAGCGGATGGCCGCGCCGCTTTGCCTCCTGATAGAGCTCATTGCCGCCGCGCTGCGTGCCATCGCCGCCGATGGTGAACAGCACGTCCACCCGCCGCCGGATCAGGTTGTCCACGGCCAGCCCCACATCCACGGGCCCGCGCGAGGTGCCCAGCACCGTGCCGCCATGCTGGTGAATGTCGTCCACGAACCCAGGCGTCAACGAAACCGGCTCCGCCCCGAGCACCGGGTCGAGCCCCTGGTAGCCGCCGCGAAACCCGAGCACCTCCTTGACTCCGTAGGCGTGGTGCAGCTCCAGGAAGAGCGAGCGGATGACATCATTCAGCCCGGGGCACAAACCGCCGCACGTCACGATGCCCGCGCGCGTCTCTTTGGGATCGAAAAACAGCCTGTCCCGCGCCCCG
>JAPLUA010000525.1 GCA_026397855.1 Verrucomicrobiota bacterium
GCTTCAACCTGAACTCCTACTACTACTTTAATCTCTGCGCCAGTTCGGATTATGCGAAACCGGAGCCGGCCAGCAACATCGGCCTGCCGACCATTTGGCCGAGCACAGAACCGCCCGACCTGCTGCCGCAGTATGATCACGGGCCCTCGGGGATTTACCGGGGCTGGGGCGAGTTGAGCTGGGGCAAGACCGACTTTGCTCCTAAACCGGTCAACATAACGATCTACAATAACCAGGCGCCGAACTTCAACCGGGACTTCGTGATCCGTCTATACCCGGTGCCCAATGCGAGCGACAACTACAACATCGGTTACATTGGCCAGACGGTTGTCACCATTCTTAACAACGACGACTCCCGGCCCTACAACGGTTCCTATAATCCCAATGTCGTGACTTATGATCCTGCCGGGGCGGTGGATCATTTCTACAATCCGGATAACCAGTTGTATAGCCAGCCGTCCATGAACACGGCGCCCGGCGCCAATGCGATGGTTTACGCCATGGCGTTGCAGGCGAATGACCAGGCCATCATCGGCGGGAATTTCACAACCTACAACAATACGAACCGGAATCACGTCGCCAGGCTCAACACGGATGGTACTCTCGATACCAGCTTCGACCCGCAAGGCGGGGTTGACTATAGCATTAACCAGCGGCTTGCCAGCGTGACCACGCTGGCGCTGGATGACAGCGGTCGCGTTGTGATTGGCGGTCTGATGACGACCTACAATGGCGTGCAGCGCAACGGCGTCGCCCGGTTGCTGAGCAACGGAGCCCTGGATAGTGGATTCAACCCCGGCTTGGGCACGACCAACACCATCTGGTCGGTTCTCGTGCAGCCGGATGGCAAGATCCTGGTGGCCGGAGAGTTTACCTCCTTCAACACGCAGCAGCGGCTGCATATTGCCCGTCTCAATGCCGACGGCACCCTCGACTCCACCTTCAATCCCGGCCCGCTCGGCCCCAACAACAACATCTATGCCATGTCCATGGCTTCGGGCGGCGTCACCAACGTGCCCATTATCATCGCCGGCGCCTTTACCTCCGTGGGCGGGCAGCTCCGGGGCGGTATTGCCCGGCTGAATTCTGACGGGACCCTAGATACCAGCTTTGCCCCGCTCCTGGGCGCCAACGGCGTGGTCCGGGCGGTCGCCGTCCAGCCGTTGGATGGCAAAGTCGTGCTCGGCGGTGAATTCACGCGTGTGGATAACCTTTCTTACACGCGCCTGGTCCGCCTGAATCCCGATGGGCGTGTGGATTCCACGTTCGAGCCCGGCACGGGCGCGGACGACACGGTGTTCAACATTACGCTGCAGAACGATGGAACCCTGTATGTCGGCGGACTGTTTACTTCTATCAACGGAACACACCGGATCGGCTTCGCGCGGCTTCTGGCCAACGGCCTGGTGGACACGGCATTCCTCGACACGGCCTATAACCAGTTCGCGGGATTGCCCAAGCCCTACTTCAACCCGAATGTAAGCCCGAAGAACTTCGTCCTCGCCTCCCAGGTGGAGAGCGACGGCAAGGTGCTGATTGCCGGCAGCTTCGCCCAGGTCGGCGGCGATCGGATCGCCTTTAACCAGTATGGAAATCCGGCGATTCAAACCAATCTGACGCCCTCGTGGATGGAGAAAGAGCCGATCATGCGTGCGGCTATCCGCAGCCGGTCCAACGTCGCGCGCCTGCTCAACAACCCCACGCCGGGACCGGGCAATGTCGGCTTTGTGCAGGACGCTTACAAGGTCAACGAGAACGGGGGATATACCTTCGTCCAAATCTCGCGGGACAACGGCACGCTGGGGCGGCAGGGGATGAACTTTGCGCTGCCGGAAAGAACTGCGGGAGTCGGCGTGGCACAGGCCGGAGTGGATTACTCATACTCTGCCGTTGGGCCGATGTACGAAACGACCCACGGGGATGGTTATAGCTACTACCGGTATGGCTCCACCAACAGGCTGGGCTCCCAGCGGCAGAACTATACACGCTGCTACAGCGACGCGTTTTGGGGCACCAACAACGCCGACTTTGATGTGGTCGGAGAACAGTTCTTCCCGGTAATCCAGGATGACATCATTGTCACGGTCCTGGGCAATGCGGCCAATCAGAACAACCAGGTGGCCCCGATGAGCCTGAATACCCCCAGCCAGATGGACAGCGTCTGGCTCGGCGGCGAGAATGTGGCCGTCGGCGGCGCCCTGGGCCGTCCGAGTTCTTCGTTGACCATTCTCTCCGACTATAAGCAGCCCGGGGTCATCGGCTTCACATCGCCCGAGTTTTATGTGAACGAGGCTGATGGCACAGCGCTCATCACGCTGAGTCGAACCAACGGCAGCGACGGGCTGATCTCTATCCAGTACACCACCCTGAATGGCACAGCCACCCAGGGGGTGGATTACGTCACCAGCGCCGGCACCCTCACACTGCTGGACGGTCAAACCACCGCCAGCTTTAGCGTTCCCATCATCAACGGCTCAAAGGCAGGGCCTGACACCTCCATTCTGCTTAAGCTCTATGGCCCGGGCGGCGGAGTCGCGCTCGGGGCGACCGATGCCGTTTGCTATATCATCAACGGCAACTTTGCCCCCGGCCATGTCAACTTCAGTTCGGGCAGCTATGTGACCAACGGCGACGCCAGCGCAGGCCTGGTCACCGTCCGCCGCACCGGCGGAAACGCCGGCACGGTGTCCCTCCAGGTCGCCGCGACCGATGGTCCCAACGCGGTCAATGGCCGAGACTACCTGGCCTTCACGAACACCCTCGTCTGGAATGACGGTGACACAGCCCCGAAGACGGTCACGGTTCCTATTCTTGGAAACACAACCGTGCAGCCCGATAAGCAGGTACTGCTCCGGTTGTTCAACCCCTCAACCAACGGCCTGGTGGGCACCATTCACTCCAACTCCGTGCTGACGATCATCAACGATCACTTCTACGGCCAGGTTCAGTTCCTGGTCTCCGCGTTTAACGTCAAGGAAAACGGCGGATCGGCGACAATTACTGTCACCCGTACGGGAGGCATCTCGGATTCAATCGCCGTCAACTACGCTACCAGCGACGGTACGGCGATCGCGGGAACCGACTATGTCCCGGTCAGCGGCACGCTGGTGTTCACGAACGCCCAGGTCAGCCAGACCTTTGAGGTTCAAATCAACGACAACCTGGTCCAGGACGGCAATCGCTTCCTGCGGGTTAATCTGTCGAGCCCGTCGCCAGCAGGCACGCTCGGGGCCCCGGCGGTGGCCACCCTGACCATTGTTGACAATGAGACTTACAACGAGCAAGCCGGGTCGGTGGATGCGGCCTTTAACACTTCGGCGGGGGCGGATGGCAACGTCCTGGCAATGGGCGTGCAGACCGACAACCGGGTGGTGATTGCCGGCGACTTCGGCATGGTAAACCAGGTGGCTCACAGCCGCATCGCACGGCTCAATCCTTACGATGCCAGCCTCGATAATGACTTCTGGGCCACCATCAACGCCACGGTCCGGGCGCTGGTGAGCCAGACCGATAATCGCATCGTGGTCGGCGGCGATTTCACCAACGTCAACGGCGTCGTGCTCAACCGGATTGCGCGCCTTTCGTATGACGGCACCCTGGATAGCGGCTTCAGTGTGGGAGCGGGGGCCAATAACCCGGTCTATTCCCTGGCAGAGACGTTTATGAACGGGGCGCGCAAGATCATGGTCGGCGGCAGTTTTACCGTCTTCAACAGCGTTGGCCGCAACGGTATCGCCCGGCTGAACGACGACGGGACAATGGATACCAGCTTTGATCCGGCCCAGGGGGCGGATGGCACCGTCTATGCCATCGCGGTGTATCCGACCAACACAATATATGGGGGCAAGATCGTGATCGGCGGTAACTTCACAACCTACCGCGGCGTAAGCAGGCGCGGCATTGCCCGGCTTAATCTTGACGGTTCCCTGGACACCACCTTCGATCCCGGAACGGGTGCTAATGACGCGGTGCGCGCCCTGGCGATCCAGACGGATGGGCGGATCCTGCTCGGCGGTTCGTTCACCAGCGTGGCGGGCGTCGGGCTGAACCGCATCGCCCGGCTTAACGGGGACGGCTCGGTTGACGCGAGCTTCAGCCCTGGGCTCGGGGCCAGCGACTCGGTTTACTGCATTGCCATCCAGCAGGACCAGCGGATTGTCCTCGGTGGCGAATTCACTCTCTGCAGCGGGGTAACCCGCGCGCGCCTCAGCCGCCTGATGCCCGACGGCACGGTGGACCCGATGATCAACTTTGGCGCCGGCGCCAACGACTTTGTGGCGGCCGTGGCGATCCAGCAGGAGCCGTTCATTGACAACCCGCAGCAGACACGCGAGGAGATCCTGATCGCCGGCGGCTTTAACCAGTTCAACGGGGTTTCCTGCCAGCACGTGGCGCGGCTCTACGGCGGCTCGATGGCCGGCATGGGTGCCTTCGAGTTCACTTCGGCAAACTTTGCCACCGCCGAGAACGGCACCAACACGCTCATCACCATCCGCCGCACCGGCGGTACCAGCGGCTCTCTGCCGGGCGGCAGCACCACGGTTACCTTCCTGACCAGGGATGGCACGGCGGTGTCGGGCACCAACTACATCGGCGTCACCAACACCCTCGCCTTCCCGCTCGGGGAAACCCTCGCGAGCGTGCTGATCACCATCATTGATGACCTTCAAATGGCAGTGGTCGGTGGTCCGCAGCTTGGCCGCCAGCCCATCGCCACCCTGACCATCCTCAATGATGACGCCGGAGTGAGCTTCTCGTCAGCCACCTACAGCCGCGATGAGAATGTCAGCGACGGCGCAGCGACGATTGACATTGTCCGCTATGGGAATACGAACTCCGCAGTGTTCGTGGACTTCGCCACCACCACCAATGGCACCGCGGTGATCGGCACCAACTACTTCCCGGTCACCAATTCTGTTGTCTTCCTGCCGGGCGAGATCCTCCAGAGCGTCAAGATTCCCATCGTGAATAACAAGCTAATCGAGGGGAATCGCACGGTCACCATGGTCCTGAGCAACGCGATCGGGGCCCTGCTGCTGCAGCCCTCCCAGGCCGTCCTGACCATCATTGACAACAACCTGGCGCCCGGCCAGTTCCTGTTTGCGACCAACAATAACTTCGTCTCCCAGGGCGCCGGCAATGCCGTGATTACCGTGCTGCGCACGAATGGATCCACCGGCGTTGTGACCGTGGACTACGCAACCGTTTCCGGCACAGCCGTCGCCGGGGTTGATTATGTGTTTACCAGCAACACGCTTGCCTTTGCCGAGGGTGAAACGAGCAAGCAGATCGTTATTCCGATCATTCAGCACTCCCTGGCCGGCCCTGACCGGACATTGGGGATCGTGCTTACCAACACGACCGGCGGGGCATCTATCCTCGGGCCTAACACCGCAAGTCTGACCATCGTGGACAACCACGAGGCGCTCAGCTTTTCAGCCCCGGTCTATTCCGTGGCGGAGGATGGCGGGAGCGTCTCCCTGACCGTGGTCCGGCAGAACGGCGGGAACAGCATCACGACGGTGCGGTATGCGACCACCAACCTGACCGCGATGGCCGGGACGAACTACATCGCCATCACCAATGGCCTGCTCGTCTTCAATCCGGGAGAAACGGTCAAGAGTCTCAGCGTGTCGGTCCTGCACGATCCGCGGGTTACAGGAAACCTCTTCTTCGGGGTAAACCTCCTCAGCCCGACTCCGCCTGCCCAGTTGTTCAACTACAGCTCTGCCGTGGTGAACCTCTTTGACGTGGACCCGGGCTTCGCCTTTGTCTCCACAAACCTCGTTGTCATCACCAACGCCGACTTTACAACCGTCACCAATGCCGGCTACGGCGTGATCAAGAGCGCAGTCACAAACGTCCTCGTGACCGTGCTCCGGTCCAACGCCAATACGGGCACCGTGTCGGTGCGCTATGCTACCGTGACCAATGCGACGGACAATGCCCAGGCGCCGGTGGACTACACCCCGGTCTCCGGGTTGCTGACCTTCAGCAATGGCGTCACGCTCCAGAGCTTCACCGTGCCGATCAACCCGAACCGCCAGGTCCGGGGCGACCGTACCTTCAGCGTCATTCTCACGAACCAGAGTGTGGGCGCTGTGCTGATCCCGCCCAGCACCGCCACGGTGACGATCACCGACGACATCTCGGGCCTGAGCTTCTCCAGCCCCGACTACAGCAAGCCGGAAACCGGCGGATCAGCTGCCATCACGGTGATGCGGAGCAACTATACCAACAGCTTGGTCTCGGTGCCCTTCTCCACGGCCAATGGCACAGCCACCAACGGCATCAACTACTTTGCCACCAACGGAGTTCTCGTCTTTACCAACGGCGAAACGGTTAAGACCTTCGACGTGCTGCTCAAGGATGACGGGGTCATCAGCGGCGACAAGACCGTTGTGCTCGGCCTCGGAAATCCGCTGGGCAATGCGGCGCTGGTTGACCCGCAATCGGCAACCCTTACCATCACCGAGGCCGATGGCAGCCTGATTGTCGAGGCGGGCGTGTGCCTTGTCGGGGAGAACGGCCTGAGAAACGGGGCAATTGACCCGGGCGAGACCGTGACCATGCTGGTGGCCTTGCGCAACAGCGTCGGCACCAATACGGCCAACCTGGTCGCGACGCTCCTCTCCACCAACGGGGTCGTCACAAACTCGCCGCAGATCCAGAACTACGGGGTATTGGCGGTCCACGGGCCGTCCGCCTCGCGGCCGTTCACCTTCACGGCCAACGCCGCCAATGGCCAAACGATCACCGCCATCTTCCAGTTGCGGGATGGCGCCGTGGACCGGGGCCAGGTGGCCATCAATTTCACGATCGGCAAGACATCCTTCACGGCCGCCAACAGCTCGGCTATCATCATCAACGACAATGCCAGCGCCAACCCGTATCCGTCTGTCATCAATGTCAGCGGCGTGGGCGGGCAGTTGGCCAGCACGATCGTGACGCTGACCAATTTCAACCACACCTGGCCGAACGACGTGGATGTGCTGCTCGTCTCCCCGCCCGCCCCCGATGCTCCCACGGGCCGCAAGTCCTACCTGATGACCCGGTGCGGCAGCAGCGTTACGGTGAACAACCTCACTCTGACGTTCGATGACGCAGCCGCAACCAGCCTGCCTCACTTCACCACGCTGGTTTCCTCGACGAACCGGCCGACTTCCTACGCCATGGCCACGCCGCCGTTCCCGAGCGCGGTGACTCCGCCGCCACCCTACAACACCAACCTTTCGGTCTTTAACGGTATCAACCCGAATGGCAACTGGTCTCTCTACATCCTCGATGACGCGCCGGGCAATTCGGGCGGCATTTCCAACGGCTGGTCGTTGAACCTCACTACGGAAGCGGTCATTGCCTCGGCCGCCGATGTCGGCCTGGCCATGAGGGCCTCCCCGACCACGGTCGTCACCACCAGCAATATCACCTACACGTTGACCCTGACCAATTACGGGCCGGGCAGCGCCACCAACATTGTTGTGACCAACAATCTCCCGGCTGGCACCATGTTTGTCTCCGCCACCCCGACGCAGGGCACTGTGTCCACCAACGGCTCGGGCCTGGTGCTCTGGACGGTCCCGTCCCTCGTCAAGGATGCGACCGCCACGCTGACCCTGGTGGCCAGGGCCAATCAGCTCGGTACGATGATCAATGCGGCGATCGTGGCTACGGGCACGATTGACAAGAACCCGGACGACAATCAAGCCGCAGCCGTGGTGACCGTGATCTCCCCGGCGGCTGATCTGTCGCTCAGCCTCCTGGGCGTTCCCAACCCGGTCCTGGTTGGCAACTATCTCACTTATACAATGGTCGTTTCAAATGCCGGCCCGGCGACCGCACCTGGGGTGACGATCACCAATACGTTACCGCCGTCGGTCGCGCTGGTATCGGCCACCCCCGCGGGATACACCCTGAGCGGTCAGACGCTCGCGTTCACGAACCTCGGCAACCTGGGCAGCGGCATGCAGGCCACCGCCACCATTGTTGTTCAAACCCTGGCTGCGGAAACCATCACCGATAGCGCTCGGTGCGCCTCCAGCGTGACCGATCCGCTCAAGGCCAACAATTCCGCCTCGGTCAAGACTATCGTGCAGGTGCCGCAGTTGACCGCAGGGCGCTCTGGCAACAACCTGGTCATCTCGTGCCCATCCACCCTGTTGGTGTTTGACCTGTATCGCGCCCCCAACCTGCTCCCGTCCACCCTGTTCGTCTTTGACCTGTATAGCGCCACCAACCTGGTCCCGCCGGTTATCTGGGGCCCGGTGACCAATGTCGTGCCGGGGATTGTGGGCGGCCAGAGCACGGTTACCATACCGATCGGCAGTGGCAACAGCTTCTTCCGCTTGCAGCCGGCGCCGTGAGGGGCGATTCGCTCGGGACCCCCACCAGCCTGACTATGCTCAACCGAACAAGCCAAACCGGCACGGCCCAAGGGACCCGGGTATCCGTCCCCGCCCACGGCCAATGCCGGTTTGAGTCATATTCTTTTACACTATGAAATCCTCTACTTGTTTTGCCAGGCTTGGGACGCTCTCCCGGTGCCTCCTGCTGGCCGCCCTGACCCTTCAGGCGGTCAGCGCCGAAACCGGTTCGTCCATTCTCGCCAGGGCCGCCTCCGGGGTTGGCCTGCCGCCGGCCTCCCATGATTTCACGCAAATCGCCCCCGGCGAGGAGTTTGTTCCGAACCAACTACTGGTGCGGTTCAAGGCTGGCGTAGAGCCGGTGGAACGTGCGCAGATTCTGAGCACCCTGGGCGGCGCCCGGATCACCCGCCAGTACGAGATGGTTCCCTCCCTGTGCCTGCTCACGTTGCCGGCCGGTCAAACCGTGGCCCAGGCCCTGTCGGCTTACAACGGCACGCCCGGCATCCTCTACGCCGAGCCCAATTACTTGCAGCATATCTTCGCTACTTTCCCCAACGACCCTCTCTTTGGCCAACTCTGGGGCATGCGCAATACCGGCCAGACCGGCGGCACCCCGGGCGCCGATATCCGCGCCACCCAGGCATGGGATATCAATACTGGCAGCCGCCAGATCGTGGTCGCCGTCATTGACACGGGTGTGGACTACACCCATCCGGACCTGACCAACAATATCTGGACGAACCTGGGCGAGATCCCCGGAAACGGCATTGACGATGATGGCAACGGCTATGTGGACGACGTTCACGGCTACGACTTCTACAACAACGACGGCAACCCCATGGACGACAACGATCATGGTACCCACTGCGCTGGCACCATCGGCGCCGAGGGGAACAACAGCCTGGGCGTGGTCGGCGTCTGCTGGCAGGTGCGAATCATGGCTGTCAAGTGCTTCAGCGCCGGCGGCTTCGGCGGGACCGCCGATGAAATCGCCGGCATTCAATACGCCACGCGCATGGGCGCGCAAGTGATCAGCGCCTCCTGGGGCAGCTACGGCTACAGCCAGGCCCTCAAGGACTCCATTGACGCCGCTGGAGCCGCGAACATTATCTTCGTGGCGGCTGCGGGCAACAGTGCGAGCGACAACGACGTCTTTCCCCACTATCCAGCAAGCTTTACTTCGCCGAACA
>JAPLUA010000107.1 GCA_026397855.1 Verrucomicrobiota bacterium
GGCATTGGCCGCGCCACTGAAACGGGCCAGGAGCTTCGGGGACCACGGATTGGTCAGGGAGTAGATCTGGAGGCCGTTCTCCCCGGCAGCCACGTAGGCGAGGTCGTTGGCGGAGACAACATCCGCGGCGCGCACGGAGAGCGCGAAATCACCCTGGAGAGCCGGGCTGCCGAACGATGTGACATCGAACACCTGGAAACCGGCCAGGCCATCGGCGACATAGAGCACGGAGCCAGCAAGCGCCAGGGCGGTGGCCTCGCCGGGCATGGGGGTCGTGGAAGTGAGAACCGGCGCCGAGGGGGTGGAGGTGTCAATGGCCAGCAGGCCGTTCCCGCCGGCAGCGACATAGGCGGTCGAACCATTGAGAATCACGCCCTGCCCCACGACGCCGGGCAGCAGGAGGGAACCGGCCAACGACGGGCCGGAGGGGTTGGAAACGTCCACGACCAGGAAATGGTTGTTGCCGTCCACAATGCAGGCATTGGCACCGGAGACCGCAATAGCCTGGCCCGCGCCGACGCCGGCATAGGATCCAAGCAGCAGGGGGGCGCCCGGGTTGGAGGCGTTGAGGATCAGCAAGCCCTGGTGCTGTTCGAGCAGGTAAACCGTGGTGCCGGAGACGGCGACGGCCTTGGCAGGGCCCGAGGTATAATAGGCACCGGCCAGCGAGGGCGAGGCCGGGTTGGCGACATTGACAATGCGCAGCCCCCCTACCCCGTCGGCGATGTAAAGGTAGGCGCCGCTCAGGGCCACGGCGTGGGTATCGCCGGAAGTGTTGAAGGTCGTGCGGTGAATGGGCCGGGTGGGAGAGGCCAGGTCCACAAACTGCACGCCAGCCGGTCCGCAGGCGACAAAGGCATAGCTGCCGCTGGTGGCGATGCCCTGGATCAGGTCGGGCAGGCGCAGTGCGGCCTGTTTGGCGGGAGCAACGGGGTCGGACCGATCCCAGACCTCAAGGGTGGCACCCGCGCCGATCAGCAGCAGGTTTCCGTAGGAGGCCACGGCGGCGCACCGGCCGCCGATGGCAGCGGCGGCATTTACGGGGTTGGCGGCAAACCCGGAACCGCTGACGATGGCAGCGTTGGTGTAGGCCCCAGCGAGGTTGGTGACGCCGCCCACCACGGTGTAAGCGACGAGCTGGTTTGTGACACTGGACACCCCCAAAGTCGCCCAATCGAAGCTGACGGCGGGAGCATCGCCCGGATGCACGTCAGTGATCGTCCGGGAGCCCAGGATCTGGCCGGTCGTGTTGTTCTTGAGCAGGACCATCACGGTCTCGGTGGCGTTGCCGCGGTTGGTCAGGGTGACCGTGACGGACATGTTGTCGCCGGCAATCACATCCCCGACAGGGGTCAACGCCAGCGCATCCACGCTGTGGGTGGGCGGGAATTGGGGCATCACCCCGAGCAGTTCCATGTCGAAGGCGAGGTCCGATCCGGACGCATCCGCGCGGTGGACTTCGACGGCCATGACGTTTCGGCCCAGCACCATTTTGGCGGCGGGGGCGTTGGAGGAGAAATAGGTGTATTGGTCCGGCCCGCTGACGGGGCTGCCGGCCAGGTTGCTGTAAACCATCGTGCCGGCAGGCATGTTGAACCGGGCGAGCTCGGTGCCGTTGAGGTAGAGGACCACGCCGTCAGCGCGCCGGACGTTGAGCGTCAGCGACGACGGCAGCGCATCGGCGTTGAATGCCTGGCGGAAATAGGAGGCGGAATACTTGTTGGTCGCGTCCGGCCCCCAGCCCAGCACGGTGGTGAGGTTGGTAAGGCCGCCGTTCTCGCTGTAGCCCAGCGGGCCGGCACCCTGGCTCCAGACGGAGTCGTAGTAGCCGGACGAGGCCCAGGGAGTGATGGAGAGGTCGAGCCCCTGGTCGCTGTAGCGCCAGGCGCTGCCTTTGGCGATGAGGGTGTTCGCGGCCCAGCCGCTGGCGACAACCCCGCTCGCGCGGTTGGTGTTGTTCAGGAGGTTGGTTTCGTTGACCACGGCATTGGCCACCGCCCGAAGGGTGTGGTAGCCGTAGAGGCTGTTGGTGGTCCGCCAGGTGAGGCTGAGGTTGGTCGCCGTGGCCACAGGGAGGCTGCTGACCTGGTTGGAGCTGACAAGCCGGACGTCGGTGTCGTCGTAAAGGCTCACGCTGAAGGACTCGTTGAAGTCGCCCGCGTTCGTGGCCAGGACGGTGACAACGTTGGTGGTGGTGTTCGGCAGCGCCAACGCCGGCGGCACGACGGCGAGGATCGCCATGTCGTGCAGCATCGGCCGGACGGTGACGGTGGTGTTGAGGGTGTTGTCATCGGTGACAGCCTCGCCAACGGTCGGCCCGGCGGTCGCGCGCAGGATGTAATTGCCCAGGAGGTTGCTGGTGCTCCAAGTCAGGGCAACATTGGTGGCGCTGTAAGCCGGCAAGGATGTGATCTGCAGGGTGCGAACCAGGCTGGCGGATGTGACGTTGCTCAGCACGACGGAGAAGGTCTCCACCGATGTGGTCTTGTTGGTGACCGTCACGGTCATGGTTGCGTTGGTCTCGGGCGGAACGAGGGTGGGCGTGAGCCGGGTCACCGAGAGGTCGTGCGGGATATACTGCACCGAGACGCTGCCGCTGATGACGTTGTCGTTGGTGGAGGTCTCGCCGGTAACGGGCACGGCCCTGGCCTGGAGGGTGTAGGCACCAAGCAGGCCGGCGGTATTCCAGGAGATGGAGACGTTCGTGAGGGTGTTGCCAGTCAGCCCGCTGACGGGCTGCGTGCCGATGAGCGTGGAGGTGGTGAGGTTGCTGAGCACGACAGAGAAGCTCTCCGTCGTGGTGGTCTTGTTGGTCACGGCAACGCGGATGCTCGAGACGGCATTGGTCGGCACAGCGCTGGGCAGGATGCTGAGCGCGGCAAGGTCGTGCGGGAGGATCGTGGGGGCATAGACCACCTTCATGCCCTTGATGTAGGTCTGGTCCGTGTAGTTGTTGCTATAGACATTGCTGCCCTTGGTCCAGGAGATGCCGCCCGAGGTGTAGGGGCCCTGGGCGTTGCCTGAAGTGAACTCGACCCAGAACTTGTAGGTGCCGTCGGCCACCAGCGCGCTCGCGGCGTCGCGGCAGTTCCAGGTGACGACCATCGGGTTGAAAGTCGTGATCGTGGCGCCGCTGTGGCCGTCCAGGACGGTGCTGCTGGCGCGGGCCGCCTGCCACTGGCTCAGGTGGCTGGTGCCCTCGCCGCTCCAGCCGGTGCCGTCCTTCCAGACCGTCTTGATGAAGGCGTTGGCGGAGGTGGTCACCCACACCGCCACGACATGCCTGGGCTGGTAGGTGCCGCTGTTGTTGTAAACCTGGACGTTAAACGTGACCGAGCCGTCCGTTTGGGCGCTGGCGATTTGAGCCCCGCCCGCGCTCAGCAGCGCGGCGCAGGCAAGACGGAAGATCCTTCTCATGGTTGCTCCGGGTTTCAAGGCGTTCAACATGGGTGCGGTTCCTTTTGAGATGACTAAGTTGCGGCGGAAATGGGACACAAAGGGGCGAGGGACGAAGCAGGTGGTGCGGTCCGTGTGGCGGGTTCGGCCGGGGTCTGCCACCCGGCGACCGTTTCCCGGGCCAGGGCCACAACGCCCGGCAGGGCCGCGCGCACGGGCGCGGATAAACTCATTCCGTAGGCGAGCGTCTCGGGCTCAACGCCAATCACCGTGATTCGGGGGGCGGGCCGATCGGTCATCAGAAGACGCGCGGCTTCGCGCAAGCCCATCGCATGCACCGAGGCCACGGCCCGGGCTTCCGCATTCTCCGCGGCGTCAAACAGATACACCGTGCCCGGGGGCTGCCCGCCCTTGGCGGCGTCTATGACCAGCACCCGGTCCGCCGTTTCCAGGAAGTGCAAGCCGTGCAGCACCGCCGTGCCGACGTCCGCCGTGGTCACGCCGGGCATCGGGCGCTGCTCCAGCTCCCGCAGGGCGTGAACCCCTACGCCATCGTCGGAGAGCAGCTCATTGCCCAGGCCGGCGATCAGGATGCGGGGGGAGGGGGGCATGGGGGGATGCGTGATGCGTGATGGTGATGCGTGATGCGTGAATTCAGATCTCAGGAATTGGTGGGGAGGGCTCCGAGGGCGAAGACCTGGGCACCGGGTTCGGCGCGGGTGACGTGCGTGGCGCAGTCGAGGCAGGGATCGTAGGAATGCACGACGCGCAGGACTTCGATGGGTTTGTCCACGCTGGCAACCGGCACGCCGATGAGGGCCTGTTCGAGCGGGCCGCGCTGGCCGGTGCTGTCCTTGGGCGACACGTTCCAGCAGGTGGGGGTGACAACCTGGTACTTGGAGATGACGCTGTTGGTGACCTGCAACCAATGGCCCAGAGCGCCGCGGGGGGCTTCGGTGAGGCCCTGGCTCGTCGCGGTGACGGGCTTGGGCAGGTCGGTGTAAGCAGACTGGCCCGGGGTCAGGGAGCTGAGCCAGCCTTGCATGGCCTGGGCGATCTTGAGCGCCTCGCGGGCACGCGAAAGGTGCCGGTCCATGACGGAGATGCCGTTGGAGTATTCGCCGTTGACCGTCATGCGCGCGATGGGGCCGACCTCGTAGGGAACCCCGGCATAGCGGGGCGCCTTCAGCCACGAGTAGGCACCGCTCTTCGGATACTGGCCCACAGTGTCTTCCACGGCCGGGTTGGCATCCGGGCCGCTATACCACGAGTAACGGATCTGCTCGGTGACCTGCGCCATGTCCACGGTCTGGACCGTGGCATTGCCGCTCACCAGCCGGCCGCGCTTGAGCAGGAGCTGCGGGGTGGCGGTGTTGTCCTGTTCGAAAACGCCCAGGGCGAGCAGGTTCCCGTAGCCTTTGCCCAACAGCAGGTAATCGCTGTAGAGATTGGCCAGCAGCTCGGCGTCCGGGATATACTTGGTCTGGATGAAGGTGATCAGGTCGGCCAGATAGTTTCCGAATGCGGTGTTGTCGGCCGTGTTGGCAACCGCGGTAAAGCCGCCGCCGCCGATGAAAGCCGGGCTGTGCGGCAGCTTGCCGCCGTAAATCGCTCCCATCTCATGCGCGTTGCGGCGGGCAGCCACCGCGGCGAGGAAATTGCCGGTGAACCGGCTCAACGTGCCGGAATCGAACCGCCGCCCGACGTCCCAGCCCGGCAGCCAAGGGGCCATGGGCAGCCCGGGGATGAAGTCCGGCAGGGACAGCAGGTAAAAGTGCAGGATGGAGGATTCCAGGTAGCAGGCTCCATGAACCAGGTTGCGCAGCAGGCGCGAGGCGGTGCGCGCGGGGGTGTCCCCGCTCACGTTATAGGCGGCGTCCAGCGCAAGGGCCGCGGCCATCGCGTGCGAGGTCGGGCAGACGCCGCAGATGCGCGAGGTGATGATGGTGGCATCGCGGGGCGCGCGCCCTTCAAGCAGCTTCTCGAACCCCCGGAAGAGGGTGCCCGTGGCAAAGGCGTCCACGACCTGCTGGACGCCGTTGACGGTGTCAATCTTGACCTCGACCTTGAGGTGTCCCTCGATGCGGGTGATGGGGTCAATCGCGGCGGTGATGATGGGCATAGTCAGTAATGGCTGTATTGGGACTGCAAAGTGCGCCTGGTGGCAAGGGGCCGGTTACAGGGTATAAGGCTCGTGGAAGGGGTCCGCCCCGGGGAAGGTCTTCTCGACGCAGCCCTGGCAGGGGGCGTTGACGCCGACGCACCAGTGGCCCGGATGCGCTCCCGGCGGATACACGCCCCCAATCCCATTCCAGGCCGCCTTGCAGCGGGCCTTGGTGAAGGGGCCGCGGCAGCCCAGGTTCTGGAGGCAGTGCCCGTCCTCGCCAAAATTGAGGGCCAGGGGCGTGCCGGTGAAGTTCGGGTTGCGCGGGCATTTGTTATGGATCACCGGAACGTCCGGCGAGCCGTCATAGTTGGTGGAGTAGAGGGCGACAGGCCGGCCATCCGCATCGAGGGGAATGGGATTGCCGAGCAGCAACTGGACGACGGCCCAGACCACCCAGTCGGGATTGGCCGGGCAGCCGGAGATATTGATTGTGGGCCGGCCGGTGAACTGGTGGACGCCCATGGCCCCGGTGGGATTGGATCCCGAGGCGGGGATGCCCCCGAAGCTGGCGCAGGTGCCGACGCAGATGGTGACGAGCGCGCGCGCCGTCAACTCCTGCACCGCCTGCTGGTAGGTGACATCCTGCCCGGCATATTTCCAGACGACGCACGCGTGCCCGTCGAACGCGGTCGGCACCGCCCCCTCGAGCACCAGGACGTAGCCGCCCTTGTTGTAAGCCTGCTTGAGGGCCGAGATGGCGGTCTCTCCCGCCGCGCTCATGATCGTCGGGTGAAAGACCAGGTTGATGGCATTGCCCACGACATCCACCACATCCGTCGGCTGGCCCGGCACATCCGAAATCCGGTTCAGGAACGAGACTGAGCAGCCGGTGCAGGAGCTGCCGTTGAGCCAGATGACCGACGGCGCGGCCGGGTTGGCCAGGGCCTCATCCAGCAGGCGGAGTTTCAGCGCGTCCAGGCCAAGGACGGCTGCGGAAAGGGTGCAATACCGGAAGAAGCTTCGGCGAGTTAATGACATAAAACGCTATTCTTTATTCTATCGGTTACGACTGGCGCTTTGCCATCCGCTTATACATCGGGTAGCCTGCGCTTATCATTCGCGCAAGTTTTTACTAGCAGCCTGTCTTTTGGGCTGCACAATTATTGTTAAACACTGACCACATCTTGTCCGGAGTGAATCAGGCTCCCGGAAGGTGGCGCGAATCGGGACGTCAGCGCGGGCGCATGGGGTTGAAGAAAGCCTTCCGGCACCCGCCTTGAGACGCCGAGGGCGCCGACGATCCGACGCTCTCACGGTTTAAGCCTGGATCTGATGTTGTCGGCGCATTTCGTGAATGCCCCTTTCATGACTGGGGAATTCCTGGTGGCGGCACGGACAGGCTCGCAACGCTGGGAGCTACGTCTTGCTTGAGATTTCCACGAGCGTATCCCCTCGCGCGATGAGTTCAATGGCCCTTGGCAGGGTGCCTTTCAGGAGGACGCACAATGCCGCATTGCTTGTGTTGCCGCAGGTGATCCAGATTACGGCGGGCGGGGGACCAGGCCGGTCAACCATTTCCGCGAAATCCACATCTTTGCTCATCACGATGGCCTGGGCCTGGCGGGCAGCCGCGAAGATGTCTTTGTCCTTTGCGTTGCGCAGGCCAAGGTCCCGAACTGACTGCGCGGGTTCGCCAAATTCAGCAGTTATCCACTTGGCCACCGCCGGCGAGATGCGGGCGTCCACCCAAATCATGCTGCGATCAGGACGGGATGGTTTAGTTTGCGGCTGGCATACTGCAGGCAGGCCTGAATGTCTTCGGGTTCAAGGTCGGGCAACTCCTCCAGAACCTGTTGCGGGGTCAGTCCGTTGGACAGAAGGTCCAGAACATCGGTCACTCGGATGCGCATCCCTCTGATGCAGGGCCGTCCGCCACACTGCTCCGGGTCAATGGTTATGCGATTCATGGTGAAAGAATAGTGCAGAGCGGCTGAAGTTGCACCCCCAATTTCTTGCCTCCATCGTTAGCCGGAGCGGTGCCAGGCCTCGGTATCGCGCTTTGTGGGAACCGAACAGACCCCCAGCCTGTTTGGTTCTCCTACGGAGCTTGAAGGAATAAGCGGGGGGCGGTTGCTCCAGATGATCTGCAAGGACAACTTTGGACTCCCCGGGGAAGGTGTGAAGATCCGTGTTCCAGACTAAACAACCCCTGTGCCGCAAATCATCGGTTGGGCCATCTCCTCATCCGCGCAGCGCTCAGCTACGAGCGGGGGCGAGAAAAGCAATTCCCTATCAGGTTCCCTCACGCAGCGGGTGCGCGAGGGAACCTCAATTCCGAAATCCGCAGTTCGGGGTTATGCGCGAGCCGGGATGAGGCGGCGTTTGATTACCCAAACGACGCCCAGCAGGCCAAAGCTGATGGCCGCCCACTCGGAGGGTTCAGGCACGGGGCTGAGCGTGTTGAATGAGATCGAGGCGATGGGATCATAAAGCCCATTCTCTAACCAAGGGCTAGGAGAGAACTCTACAGAATTTACATATGAGAAACCACCGGCTGTGGTGTATGAGTTAGGCTTGTCGGTCAAGGCCCAGTAACGGCCATTAGAGCGATTTGTTACA
>JAPLUA010000637.1 GCA_026397855.1 Verrucomicrobiota bacterium
ACGTCGCGCTTGTGCTCGATCATGCGCCGGGCCTTCTCGATCACCATTTCCGCCACCTGGACATGCCGCTCGGGCGGTTCGTCGAAGGTTGAGCTGATGACCTCCGCCCCGCGGCAGCTGCGCTCCATGTCGGTGACTTCCTCGGGCCGTTCGTCAATCAGGAGGATGAAGAGGTAGGTTTCCGGGTTGTTCTTGAGCATCGCGTTGGCGAGCTTCTGCATGAGCACGGTTTTGCCGGTGCGGGGCGGCGCCACGATGAGCCCGCGCGAGCCTTTGCCGATGGGGCAGACGAGGTCGAGCACCCTCGTGGAGAGCTCGTCGGGGGATGTTTCCAGGATGAACCGCTTGTTCGGAAAGAGGGGGGTCAGGTTGTCGAAATGGGTCTTGTCCTTGGCCTTGTCCGGGTCTTCCTGGTCCACCGCCTCGACCTTAAGCAGTGCGAAGAACCGCTCCTTCTCCTTCGGCGGACGGATCTGGCCGGTGACGAGGTTGCCGGTCTGCAGGTCAAAGCGCCGGATCTGGGAAGGCGAGACGTAGATGTCCTCGGGGCAGGGGAGGTAGTTGAAGCTCTGGGAGCGGAGGAAGCCGAAGCCCTCGGGCAGAACCTCGAGCACACCCTCGGAGAACATGACCCCGGCGCGCTCGGCGTTTTTCTGGAGAATGTGAAAGATGACCTCGTGCTTGCGCATGGTGCCGAAGTTCTCGACGCCGAGTTCGCGGGCCATCTGGTTCAGGTCGGTCATGGACATGGCCTGGAGCTTGGCGATGTTGATGGACGCGACGGGGCGGTTGTCGGTGTCGTTCCGGGGGGCGGTTTCCTCCTGGTCCTGTTCCGTTTCGTGGGTTTCCACCGGTGTAGTGGGCGGCTGGAGTTCTTCCGCCGGCGGCACCATCTCGGCGACGGGTGCCTTTGCGGCCTCGGACAGCTCGGCTGCGGCTCGCGATTGAGGTTTCGACTTGGCTGCCTTGGTTTTGGCCTTCTTACTGGGTCTTGGCATAGGTCAATCCACTTCTAATACAAATACAAAATACAAACATGTCACGACAGGTGAAATCACCTTGTGGCTGGGTTACCAGCTCAAATCACCCGATTGGAAAATCAAACGTCTGATTGGTTCAAACTGGAATGGCTACCAACTGGGAACGCGCCGTTAGCATCTCTGAGGTCGAGCGGAACCGCAAGAGAAAACTAGCAGCAACGGTTACCAGAGCAGGTTCGCCCGGCTTGCGGAGGCTGTCAAGATTTCCCTGCACCCGGTTTCCTCGCGCCCGATGCCGGTTCAGCCATCAATAGGGCAGGGGAAACCGGGCGGTCAGCTCGCGCACGCGCTGCCGGACCTTGGCAAGGGCGTCCGTGTTCCTGGTATCCAGCAGCACCTCGCTGATCATGTCCGCGATCGCCGCCATTTCGGCCTCCTTCATTCCGCGGCTGGTCATGGCGGGCGTGCCGAGGCGGATGCCGCTGGCCTGGAAGGGGGAACGCGTCTCAAAGGGGATCGTGTTCTTATTCACCGTGATGCCGGCCTCGTCGAGGGCGCCCTGGCATTCCTTGCCGGTCAGGCCCCGCGCGCCGACGTCCACGAGCATCAGGTGATTGTCCGTGCCGCCGCTGACGAGGCGGAACGCGTTTTGTTTCATCCCCTGGGCCAGGGCGGCAGCGTTGCGCACGATCTGCTCCTGGTAGGACTTGAAGGCCGGCTGCATCGCTTCGTGGAGGCAAACCGCCTTTGCGGCGATGACGTGCATGAGCGGACCGCCTTGAATGCCCGGGAAAGTCTGTGAATCTATCTCCTTGGCGTATTTCTCCCGGCACAGAACCAGCCCGCCGCGCGGCCCTCGCAGCGTCTTATGGGTCGTGGTGGTGACGAAGTCGGCGTGGGGCACCGGGCTCGGGTGAACTCCCGTGGCCACCAGCCCCGCGATGTGGGCGATGTCCGCGAGCAGGTAAGCGCCGATCTCGCGGGCGATTTCGCCCATCCGTTTGAAATCAATGATGCGCGGGTAGGCGCTGGCTCCCACCGTGATCATCTTCGGCCTGTGCTCGCGTGCCATCCGGGCCAGTTGATCGTAATCAATCCGCTCGTCCTCCTTGCGGACGCCGTAATGGACGATCTCGAAGAACTTGCCCGAGAAATTGGCCTTGTTGCCGTGGGTGAGGTGCCCGCCGTGGGACAGGTCCATCGTGAGCAGCTTGTCGCCCGGCTTGAGGAAGGAGAAATAGACCGCCATGTTCGCGCCGCTGCCCGAATGGGGCTGGACGTTGGCGTGCTCGGCCCCGAAGAGCTTCCTGGCCCGGTCAATGGCCAGTTGCTCGACGACGTCCACGTTCTCGCAGCCGCCGTACCAGCGTTTGCGGGGGTAGCCCTCAGCGTATTTGTTGGTGAGGACCGAGCCCTGCGCCTCCATGACGGCGGGACTGGTGAAGTTCTCGCTGGCAATGAGCTCGATGTTCTCCTGCTGCCGTTGCCGCTCCCGGTCAATCGCCGCCGCGATCTCGGGATCAACGGCTTGCAGACGCAGGTCTGTGGGGATGATTCGTGTTTCCATTTTGTGTAATCGACGCAGATGGCGGCCGCCATCGAAGGGCGTGTGCAGGAAGATGTCCACCATCTTCCCGGCCGCTTCCGGGGAGGTGGTCTTTGCAGCCAGGCAGAGGATGTTGGCGTTGTTGTGCTGGCGCGCCAGCGCGGCGGACTGCTCGTTGCAGGCCAGGGCGGCGCGGATGCCGGGCACCTTGTTGGCGGCAATGCTCATACCGATGCCCGTCGTGCAAATCAGCACGCCGAACTCCGACTTGCCCGCCGCCACGCTTTCGGCCACCGCCTGGGCGTAGTCCGGGTAGTCGCAGGATTCCGCTGAGTTGGCCCCGAAATCAGCCACGCTGACTCCGCCCCGCTCCAAGTGCCCTTTCAGGGCCTTCTTAAGCTCGTAGCCACCATGGTCGGCACCAATCGCCACCGCCCCCTGGCCCCCGGCATCTCCTCCCTTGTCAATGAATCGCAGCAGGGAAACAATCCCCTGCTCGATCTGATCGCGGCAGGTGACATAAACCTCGAAAGAGCCGCCGATCGGGTCGCTGATGTCCTTCTCGAACAGGTCCAGCGTCTCATCAAACTCGCGCAGCAGGAACGTCTTCTCCGCCGCCTGCGGGTGCAGAAGAATCACAGTCTCCACGTGATTGTGGGTCATCCCGAAAATATAATCCGCCTGCCGTACCAGCTCGGGCGTCAGCATCCGGCTGCGCAGGGCGGTGATATCCACGCCCAGTTCGGCGACCGCCTGCACCGCATACGGGCTGGGGGAATAGCCTTCCGCCGCCCCGAGCCCCGCCGACAGAGTTCGGTAGGCCTCGGCGCGCCCCCGGGTTGCATGGCGGAATAGCCCCTCGGCCATCGGGCTGCGGCACACGTTTCCGGTGCAAACAAAGAGGATTGTCTTCATTCAGGCATTCTTTATCGGTGTGAAATTGAGCCGGGGCCTTGCAATCGTCAACGCCGAAAATCAGGGCCTCGTCTGGCGAACCACTGCCAACCCCTTTAGCAAATCCAGCGCTCGTGCCAGCGTCGGGTCTTGCACCACCGGCCTGTCCGGCTCCCGGTCCCTGGATCCCGCCAGATCGGCTTCGCTCAGGCCTTCACGTCGTTCCCGCACCAATTCCGCTTCATTGAAGCGCGGCCGGCGCATGGGACGGTTCGTCACGCCGGCGGCGTTGGTCAAGGACAGGCCCCCGCCCGCTGAAAGCTCGCCCCGGCCCGGGCCTTTAAACGGGTCCGCGTAGTAGGCGCGCTCGTCTTCCGCGCTGACGTCCACGCTGATGTCTGGCTTAAGTCCCTGCCAGGACATGGGAGAACCGTCGCCCAACTGCACCGCCGCGGTGGCGATGCGCAGATGGTCCCCGTTCCTGAGCGGAAAATCCTGCGCAATCATCGCCTGGCCGGCCGTCTTCCCGCCCAGGACCAGCCCCGCCCCCGTCTCGCGCATGGCGGCCGCCAGCGCCTCGGCGGCTCCTGCCGTCGCCCGGTTCACCAGGACTGCCACTGGCACGGAAATCGCGTCGTCCTTTGCCTTCGATCGCACCAGCCCTTTGCCCCAGTCCAGGAGCGGCAGCTCCTTCTTAACGAACAAATCCGCCGTCGCCGCGGCGGCGGCGTAATCATCGCCCGAGGCGTAACGCAGATCCAGGACCACGCCCTTGAGCTTGTTTGTGAGGGTGACTTTCTGGCAAGCCTCACGCACGGCCCCGGCCAGACCCTCGCCGACCTTGGCGACGCGCACATAGGCAACCTCCCCGTCCACCAGGACCGACCTGCTCACCATCGGCGCCCCGGCCGACGGCTGGGTCTTGGCACCGGTTGCCAGCAACAGCACTTTCGGCCCCAGCGCGGCGATCAGACCCTGCACCGCGGCGCGGTTCAGCTCCGCCTCGCTGACCCCCGACATGTGTGCTCGAATCGCCTCATACACCTCCTTGAAATCCGGCGCGCCGGCCGGTTCGGTGTTGGTCTGCGCTCGCAAACCGGCCTGCCCGGCAAACGCCAGCAAGCCTGCCAGGAGTGAAAGAATTGCGTTTCTCATCATGTGCGACTACTGTGCAGGATGAACGGGTGAAAGTAAAGCTGGGGACACATGGCCTTGAGTTGCATGCAAGTGTCACTTGGAAGCGCTTGCTTGAACTGCTCCAAATCAGGGGCATCCCGCAGAAGTGCAAGGGCCAGAATGGCACACTTGGTAAGTTTGTCTGGTTGGCGCACCTGTGTCACACTGCGCCAGAAAGTGACCGAGACTCAAAATTGCACCCTGACCGACACGTGCTCGGTGTCGCTGAGCATGTGCCGGTCCGCGCCGGTTCACGGGGGCGGGCTTTCCGCCGCCCAGGCACCAAACTGCCGCTTGATGATCTGGCATTTCACGGGTTCTTTTGCCGGATCCTGGTGGCAGTAGATCATCACG
>JAPLUA010000452.1 GCA_026397855.1 Verrucomicrobiota bacterium
CGCACGACCTCGGCGCCTACCCGCTCGCCAACGGACAGGTCTATGGCGGCGGGGAACTCACCCAGGACAACCAGATGCCCGTCGAGGAAACCGGCAACCTGGTCATCCTGCTTGCGGCGTTGGCGCGGGTGGAAGGTAATGCCCGCTTCTGCGCCAGTTACTGGCCCGTGCTGGCGAAGTGGGCCGATTACCTCAAGTCCAAGGGCTTCGACCCGGAGCGGCAGCTTTGCACCGATGACTTTGCCGGGCATCTCGCGCATAACGTCAACCTCAGCGCGAAGGCGATCATCGCGCTCGGCGCGTTCGGCCAACTGGCCGCCCTGCACGGGGACCTGGCGCTGGCGAACGAATACCGCGACCTGGCCAAGCAGTATGCTGCGCGCTGGCTCAAGGATGCCGACGACGGCGATCACTTCCGGCTCGCGTTCGACCAGCCGGGCACCTGGAGCCAGAAATACAACCTCATCTGGGACCGGGTCCTCGGCTTGAAGCTCTTCCCGGACGCCGCGCTGCGCAAGGAAATGGCCTATTATCCAAAGGTCGTGCACCGCTACGGCCTCGCGCTGGACAATCGCAAGCCTTACGCAGAATTACCATGGTCGTTCTGGACCGCATCGCTCACGGGCAAGGCCGCCGACTTTGAAACGATCTTCAACCCCATCTACGACTACGCCCAGGTCACCCCCAGCCGCGTCCCGCTCGCGGACTTCTACTGGACGGAGACCTCGAAAGAGGCCGGGATGCACGCGCGGCCGGTGGTCGGCGGCATCTTCATCAAGCCCCTCCTCGAACCGGCGCTGTGGAAGCACTGGGCGAATCGCGATAGGACAAAGGCCGCGAACTGGGCGCCCTTCCCGAAAGCGCCGAAGACCGTCGTGGTCGTGCCCACCTCGCAGGAGGCGCCGATAACATGGCGCTACACCACCCGGGCGCCCGCGAAGGACTGGATTGCCCCGGAGTTCGATGCATCCGCATGGAAGGAAGGTCCGGGAGGTTTCGGAACTCAAGGCACGCCCGGCACAACCGTCCGGACGGAATGGAGCGCGCCTGACATCTGGCTGCGGCGTGAGTTTACCCTGCCGGATGGGGCATGGAGCGACCTTCAGTTCCTCATGCATCACGATGAGGACGCCGAGGTGTACGTGGATGGTGTCCTTGCCACCCAGGTCTCCGGCTACGTGACGAACTACGAGACGGTGCGCATCAAGACCAAAGCGCGTCAAATCCTCAAGGCCGGCAAACATGTGTTCGCGGTGCACTGTAAGCAGACCGGGGGCGGGCAGTACATTGATGTCGGGTTGGTGGATGTTCAGGCCTCGAATTGAGAAAGGCGGCAAACCGCAGATTGGAATTCCAGGGTAATCTACGGTTGTCCCCTTTCTGATCCGGCAAAAACGAATGGCGGTCGCGTAGTCTGAGTCAATGTCCTTCGGAGGGAGAGGCTGGCAGGTTGGTCGCCGTGCCGGGACTGCTGTTCGCTTCCACCAGCAGGTCGCGCCTGGCCAGTTCGGCGAGCAGGCCGCTGTCGGCGAGCTGCTGGTATTGGGTTTCGATCGGCGTCCTGGTGTCAGCCTGCCAGCCGATGCCGTTGTAGCGGGCCTTCATTGCCCGGTCGAACTGCTGGAGCGCCGAGGCGGTCCGCATCCCGGAGAACCATTCGCTCCGTTTACAGATGCGGTATGCGTCCGGCGAGGCCACCGCCCATGAGCCGGCGGGAAGCGAAAGCGTGGCCCGCTGAGGCACGGTTTCGGAAGGGGCGGCCTCTTGAGTCGGGTCAGACCAGCGGCAGCCCAGGCGCTTCAGCAGATCGTAAACGCCGTAAATCACGCCGCGCGAGTTGTCCCCGGCGATCACGATGCAGGCCGGAGTCTTGCGCGTCCCGGGCACCACGGCCACCGCGTAGCCATCGTAACCCTTCGCGCACGGGGGCAGTGCCGCGCGGTAATCGGGCGACAACTCGGGACGGATCCCGATGGCCAACGCGGGCTTGCCCCGGGTCCGGCTTGCGATCGGAAGCCTGCAGCCGCTCATCTGCCGGAGGTATCTCTGCAGTTCACTGGCCGCCCAGTTGATGGCAGGGGATGCCGGTGGCGGACAGATAATCCGCCAGTCGCTGACGTGGTCCTGGGTCAGGCGGACGATCGGGGACGAAGCCGGTTCCGCAGCCCAGGCCGGATTAATCAGCCCGGTTAACACGGTAGAAAGGCAGATTGCGGCGAGGGCTCTCATGTGGAGTCATCCAGCCACAAAGAACAGCCGCCGTTGACCCCAGGCGTTCAGGGCCTTAAATCGCAGTATGCCGTCCGCGCACTCGCACGCTACCTTTTCACCGAAGGAACCGGGACGCGCGCCCTGGGCGTAGAGGCTCCCGGCAGCGACACCCTGCGGCAATGGCAGGATCAGGTCCGCTTCGCCGTGGACCCAGATTTCCATGGCAGCGCCGCCGGGCACGCGGCGTTCCGCCAGCACGGGCGCCCAGGCGACCAGCCCCATGGGGGTGCTGGCGCATGTGAATTCCCGGCCATTGATAGCGATCTTCCGGCACTTGTGCCCGGCAAACGCAGCTAGCAATCCGGCGCTGTCCAGTCGGAATGCGATTGCCAGCTCGCCTTCGTAGGCGACCCGGTATCCATTGATCGACAGGTCGCGCAACTCCAGCTTGGCGGAGGGCAGGGGGTTCTTGGCCAGGACTTCCTGGTCCTGCTTGGCATCGCGGTGGAAGCCGCCTGGCCAGCTTTCGACGTGACTGCGGTAATGAGCCGCGAGGCTGATGGCGCCGTTGGGGAACCGGCACGTCATGTAGGGGGTCGTGCGCGAGACCACATCAGGATTGTCGTTTGCCGCCAGGTCCGGCTTGCTTGCGGGATAGGCTCCCAGTGCGAGCAGCAACTCGAACCAGGTGCGCACCTCCACGCCCAGGGAGGCCGCCTGATCGTCGCGCGGGCGGAAGCCGAGGAATGTCGCGCTGCCCGCCTTCCCGACAGCGCGGTGAAGCCCGACGATATTCTCCCCGATCTTCGCCACGACCCCGGCGTCGGCCTCGGGCTCGACCGGGTAAGTGTAGTCCACCAGGAAATCGGTCAGAATGGCCTGCGGCGGCACCTTGCCGAGCGCGCCGCTGAACTGGATCTGCCAGCCGCCGGCGGTCTGGCCTTCGATGCCGACTTGGAGCGCTTTGACCCCGAACAGCTTCTGCCATTGAGCGAGCACCGCCTGGCCGGCGAGGTCCACGCGCGGGGGCGGGCCCGACCAGATTACCTTGCCGCCGGCCTCGGCAAAACCTGCCAGGAAATCGAGCAGCCCGGGCGGCGGGAGCGGCTCGAACAGCACGGCGATCGTGCCGAACTTGCGCCCGGCCATTTCGATTCGGCCCTCCGCTCCCACGCGCCCCTGTTTCAGCAGCTTGCGGGGCGTGACGTAGTTGGCGTAGCCGTATTGCACCATCCAGGAGCCGAAGCGTTCCTCGCATGCGACCAGCGACAGCGGGTAGAGCATCAGCACGTCGGTGTCCCGATGCTGGCAATCCTGCACCGCCTGGAACCCGGGGCTGGCCGATACGCCGAACGCATCGCAGACCGCCTGGTGCCGCTGTCCCGCCGTGTGCGGCAGGCCCCAGGCGGCCGCATAGGCATAAGGTGTCCGGTTCAGGATCCCGGTGGAGCACGCCAGGGCGATGCCGTAATAGTTCCGGTCCGACCATCCGCCCTCGGCATGGTCGTTGCCGCCGCCCGTGAGGAAGTCGTTCCAGGCGAAATAGTCGTCGCAGGCCGACGCCGCCTGGTGGATGGTGTTGGACCACCAGAAGTCGGGGGTGTATTCGTACTTGCGCGGCGCCCCCCGCTGAGCGCCCGTCCGCCATGAGTCACAGGTCGGGCTCTGCGCCCAGGTGGCGTGCGCGCGAGCCTCCAGTTCGTGCCCGTAGGTCTTCTCGGCGAACTCCTTGGCGCTGGCGAACAGGGCCACCACGCTTTCCTGAAGCAGCTCGTAGTAACGGCGGCGCAGCAGGAAGGTGCGATGGATATCGTCCGCGCTGCTTCCCAGGACATGTTGTGCCGGCGCGCGCGCCTCGAGCGTGGGCAGGAACCCGTGCTGGGCGTAAGTGAAATACACCAGGTATTTCTCAAGGTCCTTGAACTCCGCGCCGTGGAGCTGTGCATAGCGCTCCGCCATGTGGGGCGTCAGGTAACGGAACGTGAGCTGGCCCTCGTCATGGTGGCTGCCGTAGCCCCAATCCTGCTGGATGTGCATCTCATCGGCGTAGAGGCCATTGAGCGGCACCCCCGCCTGGTGGTAGCGCTGGACCAACTCCTCAAGGAACGGGCGGGTCTGCGGGCTGAAGTAATCCATCTCAGGTGTCGCGTAGCTTACCACCGCCAGCACGCGATCCATCCGGCCCACCTGGGTTTCGCCGCGCCCCCGGATGGTCATCCGCCGGGCATCCGTGCTTGGCTGGGCCGATTCGTCCACCTCGATCTCCGGTGCCGCTTTAAGCTCCACGATCGCTGCGGGGTCAACCGCGTAAAAGTCCGTGCCGCCCACGCGCTGCTCACGGAAGGCAAACAGCCGCACGCCGGTCCGCTTGAGCAGGACGCTCCCCTTGTTGTTCGTCCAGCGGCGCTCTTCCCAAAGGGAAACAGTGAATTGGCCCGTCGCCGGATCCCGATAGCCCTCGCGGAACTGGACCCAGCGGCCCGATTCGCCGGTCTTCTCCTGGTAACCCCGCCCGATCTCCAGCGGGCTCAGCAGGCTAAGCTCCAATCCCAGGCCGTATTGCTTGAGCGTCTGGCTGATCCTGGACAGGCGCTGGACGTAGCCCTCGGTGTCCGGCAGCGATTGCCGCGGCTTTCCGCCCTGGCCTTTGCGGTATTGCGACCAGAACTCGTCGAAGGCAAGAATGAGCGTGCGTGTGCCCTGCGCCTTGGCTCCCTCGCAGATCTTGCGCAGGGTGGTCAGGCGGGGGGTGCTGCTCATGCTCAGGTCCACCTCCCGGTCCGGATCCTCCAAATCCTCCAGTTGCTGGTCGCTGACCAGGATGATCGCGGCCTTTGGCACCGCGAACTGCCAGGGGCCGGGAAAACCAAGGGCCAGCTCCGGCAGCTTGGCCGCCTCCGCCCCGAATGCTCTCCAGCCCGGGGGAAGGGCCGATATCGTGATCCCCAAACCGGCCAATTGGCGGAGGAAGGTCCTGCGCGTCTGGCTCATGAAGTCGTGTAACATGGTAGATGGACGGATTCCGCGGCCGGGTATTCGCCACGAGTCGCGCAGGATCCCGGCTGCCTGCGCTTCCGTCGGCCTGGGAGGCGCCGGAAGGCAGCCGCCTGGTCCGGGGGCAGGGTGGGTTGTTACAAATGCCCTGTCGAGGCTGGAATGGGGGACAGGCTGGAATGGGGGAGGTGAAATCCGAAAACCGCAATCCGAGGGAAGGCCGAATGCCGAAATCCGAATCAGAGCTTCCGCTGGCGGACTGCTGTTCCACCGGGGCAATGGGAACTGGGTTTTCGGCTCTGGCTTGACCCCGGGAGTGTTTCCCAACAGCCTGAGGTATGATTTGGCATTTCAATGGAATCAGAGTGCTTCCTTCCGGCGCGGCCCGTCTTTTCATCGGCGGCCTCGTTGGCCTGTTGGCGGTCATGGCGGAGAGCGCGGTGTTTGGCGCGGAGGTGAATGGGGCTCGCTTTGAGGGCAGGCATTACCGGGGAAGCGGAGATGTCGAGTACCTGGGCCTCCTGGAGAAGGCGCGGCGGATGTTCGAGCCGGACGCCGAGATGCAAAACCTTTCCATGCTCTACGATACGAACTGGAACGGCCTGGTCGAGGGGCCGACCTGGGATGCGTGGTGGATCCAGAATTCCTACGGCACCACCTACGCCATACTTCCCCTCCTGCGGGAGCCGTTCATCACTTTCCTGCAGAATGCG
>JAPLUA010000396.1 GCA_026397855.1 Verrucomicrobiota bacterium
CATCGAATTGCCTTAGCTTGAGTCAAAGCAGCTTTCGGCAAGACTATCCCCTCCTGGCGACGCCGGGTCAATGCGGGAAAAACCGCCGCCAGGGTCAGGTTCGGATTGCCATTGGCCTCGATTCTGCTATATTCCTGGGCACCCCATGGTGGGGTTAGTTCGCATAGAGTATGTCCATTTTGAAACCGGTTCTGGTTGCCCTGGAAGTCCTGGCGCTCTTCAACCTGCTGATTTTCGTGCACGAGCTGGGGCATTTCCTGGCGGCGCGCTGGCGGGGGCTGAAGGTTGACCGCTTTGCCATCTGGTTCGGCAAGCCCATCTGGAAGACCAAGATCAACGGCGTTGAATACGCCCTCGGCAGCATCCCGGCCGGCGGCTACGTCTCCCTCCCGCAAATGGCGACGATGGAGACGATCGAAGGCAAAGGGGAAAGCTCGGACCAGCCCCTGCCGCAGATCTCCGCGCTGGATAAGATCATCGTGGCCTTTGCAGGGCCCTTGTTCAGCTTCCTGCTGGCGCTGGCTTTTGCCGTGGTGGTGATGGTTGTAGGCCGGCCGGTGAGCGAAGCCGAGACCACCACTACCATCGGCTATGTCGAGAAAGACGGCCCCGCCGACAAGGCCGGGCTGAAGCCTGGCGATAAGATCCTGGAGGTGGACGGCAAACCGGTGAGCAAATTCGGCGGCATGGGCGATAGCGTGACGTGGCGGATTGTTCGCAGCGAGGGGGCAACCGTCCCGGTGCGGGTGGAGCGCGACGGCAAAGCGATTCTGTTCAGCCCCGCCCCGGCCAAGGATGAAACCAAGATCTGGCAGCGCAAGAGCCTGCGGCAGATTAAGATTGCCCCCGCCGAATCGTCCATCGTGGCCGAGATCGTTCCGGACAGCCCGGCAGCCAGGGCGGGCTTGAAGCGCGGCGACCAGGTTCTCGATGTCAATGGGACCAAGCTCTACCACTTTGCCGCCCTTACCGAATACGTCGAGACCCATCCCGACCAGGAGCTGACGCTTAATGTCCAGCGCGACGGCAAGCCCTTCCCTGTGAGCTTGAAACCGGAGAAGCCGCTCAGCCCTCCCGGCGAACGGCCGCGCATCGGCATTGCCTGGGATGGCAATGGCAGGACCAGGCTCGTTTATCCCGGCGCCATCGAGCAGGTTGTCGCCAGCGTCAACGCGATGGTGGACACCTTCGGCGCGCTTTTCGCGCGGCATTCCGACATCAAGGCCCAGCACCTGGGCGGGGCGGTAAAGATCATGGACGTTTATGCGCGCCTTTTCAGCAGCGAGCAGGGATGGCGGCTCGCGCTGTGGTTCAGCGTGCTCATGAACGTGAACCTGGCGGTGCTCAACATGCTGCCGATCCCCGTCCTGGATGGCGGCCACATTGTTCTCGCCATCCTTGAGGGTATCCGCCGCAAACCGATCAGCGCCCGCATCGTGAGCGTCATCCAGACAGGCTGCGCCGTGGTGATCATCGGCTTCATGGTCTATATCGCCTTCTACGACCTCCAGGATCTGCCCTGGAAGCGAAGCAAGGAGAAGCCGGTGGAGATGAAGTTCGCCCCCAAGGCACCCGCCAAGAGCTGACATGCGCTACTGCGAGTCGGTGTTTTCGTATCGGCGCCGCGAGACCCGGGAGGTCATCGTCGGCGATCCCGCCCGCGGCGGGGTGATCATCGGGGGGCAGCATCCGGTGGTGATGCAGTCCATGATCACCTGCGACACGATGGACACCGCGGAGTGCGTGAAGCAGACCCTGGAACTCGTGGCAGTGGGCTGCCAGATTGTGCGCATTACCGCGCCGACCGTGAAGGATGCGGCCAACCTCGGGAACATCGTGGGCGAGCTGCGGGGGCGGGGATGCCTCGTGCCCATCGTCGCCGATATTCATTTCAAGCCCGAAGCCGCGATCGAGGCCGCCCGCTGGGTGGAGATGGTCCGCGTCAATCCCGGCAATTACGCCGACACCAAGAAGTTCGCCATCAAGGAGTACTCGGACACGCAATACGCGGCAGAGCTGGCCCGGATTGAGGAGAAGTTTATCCCGCTGGTGAAGCTGTGCAAAGAGATGGGCCGGGCCATGCGCATCGGCACCAACCACGGCTCGCTCAGCGACCGGATCATGAACCGGTTCGG
>JAPLUA010000163.1 GCA_026397855.1 Verrucomicrobiota bacterium
CCGTTGAATGCTGCGCGCACGTCCGCGGCGAGTCGGGCGTATTGCTTGGCGTCCTTCCCCTTGCCGAGCAGCGCCGCCGTCCGGGCCAGGATGGCCGCATCGTCGTAATAGAACGCGGTGGCCGTGAGCGCGATGGGGGTCAGTTGCGCCACGCCGGGTGGCCTCGGTCCGATGTCATACCAGTCGCCAAGCCCGTGGGACACGATGTGATTGGTGGCGCGGCTGCCCAGGTAGGCGACGTAGGCCTTGAGCCCGTCGTAGTGCCGCCGCAGCAGTTCCAGATCCCCGGTGAACTCATATTGCTGCCAGGGCACCAGCAGGAAGGCGCTGCCCCATTCGGGCGAATCCACGAATCCACCGGTGAACTCCACGTACTCGGGCGCGATGTCGGGCACCAGCCCGCTGGGTCGCTGGGAATCGGCCATGTCATTCATCACCTTCGTGAACAATCGCGCCAGGTCAAATCCGTAGCGCAGGGAAGGGCCGTTGAGGTGGTCCTCTTCGAGCCAGCCTAGCTTCTCGCGGTGGGGGCAATCGGTCATCACGCTCATCATGTTGCTGCGCTGCGCCCAGCGAACGAGCGTGCGAATCCGGTTGAACAGGGGGTTGGAGCACTCGAACTCGCCTACGGGCGGCGACGACGATTGCACTACCACGCCCTCCAGTGATTCCACGACGGGCCGTTCGCCATTGGCCGGCGCCTGGCACTCGACTTGCAGGTAGCGGCAGCCGTAGTAGAAGAACTTCGGGAACCAGCTTTCGCTGGCGCCGCCCGCCAGCGTGTATTGCCAATACGCGGACCGGCCTGCCACCGATCCGTTAGGCTCCAGCAGTTCGGCGGGGATGATCTTCACGACGGACCCGGGCGTCCCACGGACTCTAAGCCGCGGCATCAGCGCAGCGTTCTGGCCGAGGTCATAAACTGTGACGCCGGGGGCGATCGGCTTTACGTTGACCGGTTTCAAGGCCTCAAAGGCTGTGATCGGCGGAGCCGCGCAGGAGAGCCCCTTGAGTTTGCCGCCGGGACCTTTGACCACCAGTGCCGCCGCCCACTTCGAATCGTCGAACCCCGGCTGGCTCCAGCCCGCGGGTTCCAGGCGCGCGTCATAATCCTCCCCGCCATACACGCAGGAGAACGTGATGGGGCCGGGCGTGAGCCGCCAATCGGCTCCGGACCCGATTACCTCCGCCGAGCCGTCGGCATACTCCAGCCGGAGCTGCGCGATGGTCTTGATCGGCCCGAACGACCCGGTGAACTTCGTGTAGCGCCCGCCAACCACGTTATACATGCCGTTCCCAAGCAGCAGTCCCGCGGCATTGCGGCCCGGGCGCATTAGCGCGGTAACGTCGTAGCTGTCATAAAGGCAGGTCTTGTTGTATTTCGTCCACCCGGGTGGGAACAGGGCATCGCCGGCCTTCCGGCCGTTGACGGAAAGCTCGTAGCAGCCGAGGCCGCAGACATTAGCCACGGCCCGCCGGAGCCCCGGCCTGACCATGAATTCGCGGCGCAGGAGCAGCGTTTGTGGGTCGAGGTTTTCCACCTTCTGGCCGCACAGCCCGTCGGTCAGCCCTGCCTTGCCCCAGCCGTAATTCTCCACCGAGTCCTTGGCGGTGACCGGAGCCCCCAGGGCGACGTTCTTCCCGTCCGCCACGACTTCCAACTGGCACAGCGCAAAGCAGCCCGCATCCTCCAGCCTCCACAGCTTGCTGGCCGTGACTCGGACAAAGCGCGCCTTCGCGCCCTGCGCCTCAAACGGAACGGTCTGCAATCCGGGATTGGGGAAATCGGCCTGCGTCTGGTCGGCGATGACCACACACTGGCTGAATTCGGCGTCATTGGAGGCCTCGACCTTGAACCGGAGCGGGAAGCCAAATCCCTCCTTTCCCACGTGGTTCATCGGCTGCAGCCGGATTGAGGAGATGACAAAGGGCCGCCCCAGGTCCACCTGCACCCATTTGACCGCATTGGTCGAGCGTGTCTGGCCGGCGTGGTAGCCGAGAAGCCGGCGTCTCGGCATGTTGGTTGCGGCGGCGCCGATCCAGTTGGCCTGCCAATCGACCTCGTCCATCAGCCCCATCGTCCAGGACGCGGCCGGGCTCCAGGAGGAAACCTTGCCGCTCTTGTCCCAGGCGCGCACCTTCCAGAAGACCTGCTGGCAGGATGCCAGCGTCTTGCCCCCGTATGGGATATGGGCCGATTCATCCGACCTGACCTTGCCACTGTTCCACAGGTCGGCATCATCGCGGGCGAGCAGCTCCGCCGAGGAAGCGGCCAGGATCTGGTAAGCCGACTGCCGCTGGCCGCGTGTGCCGCTCTCCAGCTTCCAGAACAGCCGCGGTTTGGGCACGTCCACCCCGAGCGGATTCTCCGCGTATTCACAGCGCAAGCCTGTGACGGCCCAGTCCACGGCAGGAGCGGGGCCGGCGGGAACCTTCATCGGGAAACATGTGGCGCAAACGAGCGCGGCAATCGTCAGTAGCTGGGTCTTCATGGTGTCTTCTGTTTAGTTTGCGAAGCGAGTGAACATGCCAATGCCAAGGCTCGGGAGCGCCGCCACCAACGGCACGCCCCGCAGCCTGTAAGTGCGATACTATCCGCCATGCCCGAAAAGACAAGCACCCCAGCCGTGAACTGCCCAAAGAGCTTTGACGCGGGGGAAGAGTTCGCGCATGTTGACTGCCCGCCGCCGTCCCGGGGCTTTATTGCGCGGTCTGCGCAGGTTGCCAGGAACTTGCATGGAGCCTGGTGGACAGCGGCAGACACAAATGAAGTTTTATGGACGAAGGGCTGCATACTCAGGAGTCACCGGCAGGCACTGCACC
>JAPLUA010000548.1 GCA_026397855.1 Verrucomicrobiota bacterium
AGAAGGCGCGCCGCGCCGGGCTGCCAGTCACAGCACCGGGGCGCAGCCGGCGGACTCGCGCCCAACTGGCCGCGGAGCTGTTCGAAATTGCCCGGCAGGCGCAGGGCCGGGGCTGGTCGGCCGAGGAATTATTGCGCGCCGAAACCCGCAAGCGCGAGCGTGCGTGGAGAAAAGCCGAAGCCGGCCGCGACTCGTAGCGGCGGGTGTCGGACCTCGTTGCCGGCGAAGCATCGTAGCCGCCAACGTCAGTTCGCGCACTATACCTTCGCAGCTCAGATCAGCGCCATCTGACGTTGGCGGCTACGACTTCCTGCATCCACCCTGCGCGGCACACGGAAGACGAAATGCCGGCTCGACTCACCGGGCGCTCCATGCTTACTTTGGGCACCAATATATGACCGATCCGCGATACAAGAAACTGGCGAAGTTACTGGTGGAATACTCAACACGGCTGCGCAAAGGCGACCGGGCGCTGCTGGACATGATTGACGTGCCCGACGATTTCTCGATTGAGCTCATGCGGGCCGTGCGCGCTGCGGGCGCCACGCCGGTCATCGAGGTCCGGCACACGCGAATCAACCGTGAGATGCTCCGCGAGACAGACTGCGAGCATGCCGGGCTGATGCGCGACCTGGAGCTGTTCCGGCTCCGGAAGGTGCAGGCCTACATCGCGATTCGGGGCAGTGCCAACGCCAGCGAGAACGCCGACGTCGCGAGCGAGCAGATGGGGCTGTATTCCCGCATTACCCGGCCCGTCCTCAACTATCGCGTCAACAAGACCCGCTGGTGCGTCTTGCGCTGGCCCACGTCGAGCATGGCACAGGCGGCGGGGATGAGCACCGAAGCCTTCGAAAACCTCTACTTTGATGTCTGCACGATGGACTACCGGAAGATGGCCCGCGCCATGGTGCCCCTCGAGCGCCGCATGAGAAAGGCGGACCGGGTTCACATCAAGGGCCCCCAGACCGACCTCACCTTCAGCATCAAGGGCATCGGCGCCAAGATGTGCAAAGGCGACCGGAACATACCCGACGGCGAAGTGTTCTCCTGCCCCGTGAAGACCTCGATCAATGGCCGCATCCAGTTTAACACGCCGACGCTCTACTCGGGGACCAAGTTCGAGAATGTCTGCCTGGAGTTCAAAGACGGGAAGATTGCCGCCGCCACGAGCAACAACACCAAACGCCTGAATGCGATTCTCGACACCGACCCCGGAGCGCGCTACACGGGCGAATTCTCCCTCGGCTTCAATCCCTATATCCTCAACCCGATGTGCGACATCCTCTTCGATGAGAAGATCGCCGGGTCGCTGCACCTGACCCCGGGGCAGGCTTATGAGGAATGCGACAACGGAAATCGCTCAGCCGTGCATTGGGACATGGTCCTGATCCAACGGCCCGAGTGGGGTGGGGGCGAGATCTGGTTTGACGGCGAGCTGATCCGCAAGAACGGAATGTTCCTACCCAAAGACCTGCGGGGACTGAACCCAGCCAGCCTGAAGTAAGGAAGCAAATCCTACTTCTCGCTCTTGAGCACGGCCAGGAATTGCTTCATGGCCGGGGATAGGACCTTGTTCTTCTTGTAGAGGGCGGCCAGGGGGCGATAGAACTCGCCGTCGTCAATATCCACTTGAGCCAGAGTCTGCTTGCCCACTTCCTGCGCGACGGTTCCCTCGGGGACGATGGCAACGCCCGCGTCAATCTCGACGGCGCGCTTTACGGTCTCGATGTTGTCGAACTCCATCACGTGCTGCACCTGGACGGAGTGCTCCTTGAGAATGCGGTCCAAGGCTTTACGGGTGGGGATGTCCGGCTCGAAGCTGATAAACTTCTGGCCGGAGATGGCCTTGAGCTTGACGCTTTTGTTTTTTGCCAGGGGGTGCTGGGGATGGCAGATCAGCACCAGCGGCTCCTTCCGGAGCGGAAAGATCTCCAGCTTGCTATCACGAGTCGGATATGCGACCAGGCCCAGGTCAACGACGTTGCCGAGCACATCCTCGTACACCTGGTTGGCGCGGCGGTATTCGACGTGGACGTTCACGGTCGGGTAGGACTTGAGGAACTTCTTGAGGTAGGGCGGCAGGTCGTGCAGGCCGATGCTGTAGATGGTGGCGACCCGGATGGTGCCGGAAATGATGTCCTTAATCTCCTGCAGCTTGCTGTGGAGGGCGTCGTAAGTGGAGATGATCTGCTTGCTGTAGTCGTAAAGAACCTGGCCTTCGCGGGTGAGGCGGAACTTCTTTTTGCTGCGCTCAATAAGGAGAGACTTGAAGAGGCGCTCGAGCGAACTGATCTGCTGGCTCACCGCCGATTGGGTCACTTCATTGATCTGGGCAGCCTTGGTAAAGCTCTCAGTTTCCGCCAGGTCGCAATAGACTTTAAGACTCTCAATTTGCATAAGCCAATTGAATACGGGATTTAACGAAACCCGTCAACTGGTGTTTGCATTTATTTTAAGCCCGTGCAGG
>JAPLUA010000122.1 GCA_026397855.1 Verrucomicrobiota bacterium
TACCTCGCGGCGCTGTTCTTGCTGAAGCGATACACGTGTACCTCGAACGGTCGGAACCAATCGGCGAAGCTTCCGTGCTCGGCATCCACCTTGCGCGGTTCCTCAAAGAGCACCGTCCCGGCAGCATTCCTGCCGCTACGTGGTGGTGCTGTCCGGATGCACGCGAGTAGGCAGGTTGCCCGGGATGGCTGTTGACCCGGGATCGCAGAGTGGTACGATTTGCTCAAGATGATGAACCAAACTGCCAAACGATTCGAGGGCCTGCTGGCCCGCTACTTTGAGACACTGCTTGAGGATAGTCCGGCGTTCTCGACCATCTGCGCCGGTCTCCGCGACGGGGAAGGGAAGCTGGGGCGCCTGACGCTGGAATTCCACCGCAAGCGCGAGAGGGAGAGGCAATGCGCCCTGCGCGCCCTGGAGGATGTTTCCCCGCGGGAATTGACAAACGAGCAGCACATAGACCGGCTGGCGCTGCGCAGCCTTCTGCTCAAGGAATGCGAGGATTACGCGCGCGGACGGCACACGCTTGAGCCCGGTGCGCCCGATCATTTGCTCAACATCCTGCTCCACGAACTCCAGCGCGGAGACGACGAGCCGGCGCGCGCGGCGCGCAACCTGCGCTCGCTGCTCAAGGAAGCGCCCGATTTCCTGGCCGGGGCGGCAGCGGTGGTGCGCAGCCCGGAACGCGTCTGGTTGCGGGTGATGGAGCAGACAGTCGCTGGCGGCATGGCGCTGCTCGATGGCGTTCGGAAGTTCCTCCAGGCTGCGGGGCCGCAGCCGGGCGATGAAGAGTCCGGTTGCGCCGCGGGGCGAGCCTTGCAGCAGTATGAGTCGCGGGTGCGGCGTCGTCCCTTGGCCCCGGCCGGCTCTTTTGCGCTCGGCACCGCAGCCATGCAGCGACGGGTGCGGGACGAACTCGGGCTGGACTACACGCTGGGCCAGGTGGAATCCCTGGCGCTGGCCGAGGTCCAGCGCATTGGCCGGCTCCTCGCTGCCGCCTGCAAGCCTTTCGGCCGCGGGCAATCGGCCGACCGGATCATCGCCGGGGCGCGCGAGCAATGGCGTCCGGGCAAGCCGCTGTTGGAGCTTTACCGGGAGGAAACGCGTCGCATCGCCGATGGATTCCGGCAGGCCCGCGCGGTGTCGTTTCCTCGAGGCGAGACGCTGCTGGTCAAGCCGGTGCCGGAGTTCCTGCGTGCGGTGATCCCGACGGCGGCCTACCTGTCCCCTCCCGCGTTCGCGAAGGCGCAGCGCGGTGTCTTCTGGGTGAACGATCCCGGTGCGGCAGGGCAGGGCACAGCCGACAGGTTGCACGAGGAGCAGCAGCATTTCGGGCTCCCCCTCACATGCGCCCACGAAGGCTACCCGGGGCATCACTTGCAGTTTGTGACGGCCAACCATCATCCGCGCCGGTGGCGGCGGCTCTTCGCGCATGCGGTGTTCTACGAAGGCTGGACGCTGTGGTGCGAGCAGATGCTGCTCGACCTCGGGATTGACCGGTCCCCGTGGCTCCCGGTGCAGCAGCTCTACGACGCCCTGTGGCGGTGCCACCGGATCCTCGTGGACCTGCGCCTGCAAACGGGCCGCTACAGCTATGCGCAGGCCGTGGGGCATCTCCAGCGCGAGCTCGGGTTTACCCGCGCCCGTGCGGAAGCCGATGTGAATTGGTACACCGCGCAGCCGGCGGTCCCGATGAGCTATTGGCTGGGCCGGCTGGAGAACGAGCGCCTCCGCGTGCGCCTGGTGCGCGGGCGCGGCTGGAGCCTGCGCCGGTTCAACGACTGGCTCCTGGGTTTCGGCACCGTGCCGCAGGCGTGGATTGAGAAGTACGGACTCGATTAGTCAATCGTATTACACAGGCTCCACGGGAGCCCGTGGCAATGCAAGAACCGCTGCCAACGCCGGTGCCGGCTCTGTCCAGCGCTGCATGGGCTCCCCTAAAAAGGGACCTCGAAACCCGGGTTTTAGAGGGCCAAAATATTTTTGAAATATCTATTGCACAATGAATTGGCTTTGCTATATTCAACGCTCCGTTTGACCCATAAAGGGCGCGGACAGCATAACCTGCGGAACCGATAACTGACCACCCGACTGGGGGCAGGAATAA
>JAPLUA010000011.1 GCA_026397855.1 Verrucomicrobiota bacterium
CCTGTGGCGCCTGCCACGGGGGAATTGCCAAACCACCACTGGTAGCTTAGGGGGGTGGAACCTGATGCCTGAACGCTAAAGGCGGCTGCAACCCCCGCGCATGCCGCCTGGGCTTGCGGCTGGGTCGTTATCGATGGCGCCGCCGATGTCACCACCGTGACCGGAACGCATGTGGAGAATTCTGAGGTATTGTTGGCGCTGTCGGTCGCGGTGGAGGTGATCACGTAGCCGGCCGGAACCTCGACGGGCAGGGTCACATCAAAGCCGACATCGCAACTGTTCGAGGTGGCCACGGCGGTCTGGCCCAGGTAAACTTGGCCTTCGCCGTGGCCGGATGGGGCGTCGCAGGATGGGTTGGCGAAGAACTGAATCAGGTAGGATCTGTTGGTCTTGCTGTTGAGGGTCCCGCGGATACTGGTGCCGTTACCGCTAACCGCCTCGGTAAGCTGCGGGTAGTTTTGCCCCATGTTGGCCTTGGTTGCCGGGGCATTCCCGCAGGCGACATTTGGAGTCAGGTTATAGGCACCCAGGTCAATCCCCATGGCGCCGTTCGAGAAAATGATATTGCTCAGGATCGCATTATTGGTGCTGCCATCCCGGATGCGAACACCGGCGTAGATGCTTTGAGCAAATGCCATCCGGTTGCCAGCGGCCACATCTCCGCCGATCCTGGTATTCGATGAGTTGGCGTCGCACTCCACGCCGTGAAACGGATGGCTCAGCGGACTGATGCCGTCAATGGCAGTCCCAATGGTGTTGCCCTGAATCACATTCCAGGGGGAACTGACCAGGTAAATGCCGCGGGTTCCGTTGGCGCCCACCAGGTTGCCAGCCCCCTGGACTGCGCCGCCAATCGTGTTGCTTGGGGCGCTCTCAAGGTAGATTCCCTCCAGGGCGTTGCCCAGCCTCAGGTAGCCGGTAACATCGGTGCCGCACTTGTTCCCCTGGATGAGATTGCCGGTTGCCCGTGCACCGAACAGGGATATCCCTGCCGTGGCGTTGGCGGAAACCACATTGCCCGCATTAGTAACGCTGCCGCCCACGGTATTGCCCGGGGCGCCGGAAACGCCGATTCCCGCCCTGCCGTTCCCCAGGCCGTTTGTCCCGCCCGCCATTGTGCCGATGAAGTTGCCTTGCACCACATTGTTCGAGGCGCTTGCCCCATCCAAGAAAACACCGTCCTGCGTGTTGCCGGAAATCAGATTGCCGGCGCCAGCCAAGGTGCCGCCGATTGTGTTTCCCGATGAGAGGATGTGAATCCCGCAGAGCTTGTTTGGCAACGCCGCCGACCCCTGGATATCCGAGCCGATGTAATTGCCCTGGATCACATTGCTAGTTGCCGTGGCGCTATAGATCTCGATCCCATAGTTGCTATTCCCGGAAATCAGGTTTCGCGCACCTTCGGTGGCGCCGCCGATCCTATTAAAAGCGGCACCGTCAACCGAAACACCATTGATCGCGTTGCCGAGCGCGTTCGTGCCGGCAATGCCAACGCCAATGTAATTGCCCTGCAGGAGGTTGCCCACGGAGTTGGTCGTCATATAAACGCCGGCCTGTTTGTTTCCGGAAATCAGGTTGCGCGCGGCAGCCGTGGTGCCGCCAATAAGATTAGTGCTACAGCCCAGGAGGGTTATCCCGGATGAGGTATTTCCCAACGCCACCCTGCCGGCGGCGTCGGTGCCGATGAAGTTCCCCTGCACGAGGTTGCCGCTGGCGCCCGTGCCCTTCAACTTGATCCCTCCCTGACTATTCCCCGATACCAGGTTTCCAGCCCCGGCATTCGTGCCGCCAATCGTGTTGCCCCCCGCTCCGTCAACCGTGATCCCGTCATAGACGTTGGGTATAGCGGCTGTGCCAGCACTACTGGCACCTATGTAGTTACCCAGGACAGAATTCCCTGTAGTAGCCGATCCATAAAGATAAACGCCGCTATTGGTGTTCCCGGAAATGACATTGCGGGCTCCGGTTGAGGCACCGCCCAACTGGTTCCCGCTGCTGTTGTAAACAGCAATGCCGTTCGCCGTGTTGCCGAGCGCGGCAAGACCCGACAGCGTCGTGCCAATCAGGTTGCCCTGGATCGTGTTGCCACTGGAATTCTGCACGTAAATCCCGGAGCCGCCGTTTCCGGAAATCAGGTTGCGATTGGTGGAGTAGGGCCCGCCGATCCAATTGCCTGAGGAGCCGTCAACCCATACTCCGCCTGAGCGGGTAGCCGCCTGACCGTTGCCGCGGCTCACCGCGCCGCTGGTGTCAGTGCCGATGAAGTTCCCCTCGATGCGGTTGGTTCCGCCGGGGGACTGGATGTGAATGCCCGCGCCGTAGAACCGGTTAATGATGAGGCTGCGGACGGTGCTGTTGCCAGCCGCCAGACGCAAGCCGTCGCTGGCCGCACCGGCGCTCGCGCCATTAAGTTCTATGAGCGGGATGCCTACATAACCGGGCTGAGTCGCTCCATCTAGCACAACGGCATCCGTAATGGCGGGCAACGCCGCCGCCGGGGAAATGGTCTGCACCCCCTCCCCCGGGATCTGGAAGATGATGATGTCGAGCCCACTCGCAGCATTGGCATCGAGGATGGCCTGCTGGAGGGATCCCGCACCACTGGCATTGGTATTGGAAACGACGATTGTGGCTGCCTTGCAGGGCATGGCCGCAAGTGCCGCAAGAGAGACCGTTAATACCGAAGCGAGTAGATGACTGATCGCTCGCGGGACTGGAGCCCAGTGTTCGTCTATCATAGAGTCTGTTTTGACTTTACCGATCTTACCCTAGCCGCCGCGGGAGGCAAGCGACGAGAAGCATAAAATCCGCTGACAAGGCAAATGGTCCGCATCTCATTTTTGCGGAGCGCGGACATTCCTGCCCAGTCCTTTTGTTACGTCACACCGGATAACGGGCATTAGAGCGATTTGTTACATTCCAGGGGTCCCACACATACCACCCGCCCCCCTCGAAGCCCCGTAGCGGGCTCCAGGCGCGTTTGCGGGGCATTCCAAGCCTCCTCCCCACCCCCCGTTTCTGTCCGCTTAACTCTGTCCACCCGTGTTCCGCAGAGAATCCCTCCAGCTCCCGGCTGCCGCTTTGTTACATTACAAATCCAAACCAAATGGCATTGGAAGGGTGGCGCAAGCATGATTCAACCTAAAAAACGCAGTTGAAATGGCCGCAAAAAAACGCAAAGAACGCAAAATTCACGGGTTGTGCCATGTGAGACCGCATTTTTCAATTCACCTGCCGGGCGATAACACAATCCGTCACAACAACTCCTTTTCTTTGTGATCTTTGTGATCTTTGGCGGCTATTAACTGCCGTTTTTAAGTTCAACGGTAGTGCTACGGTATCGGGCATTAGCCCGATTTGTTACATTCCACATGCGGCCTGGAGCAAAAAAAGGCGCCGGAAGAAGCTGAAAGCTTCCCGGCGCCACACCTTGCGCAAAGACGCAGGGTCAACCCAGTTCCAGTTCTTCAACGAGTTTCGGCAGAAGGCTCTCCTTGGCAAACAGCGAGCGGACAGACGCAGGGGTCTCGCGGGCATCCGCGGCGGATTCCTGCCGCAACCGGAGAATCTGCCGGACAACGAGATCCACGTCGCCATGCGGGGCACAAGCGCAGGGGTATTGACCGCCAAACCCATCGAGGATTTCCGAGAGGTGGCTCGGGCGCGGCCCAATGTACAGGACCGGCGCAGCAACGCTGAGAATATTGTAGATCTTGCACGGATGCACGAGCCCCACGAACGGGTCACCCATCACCACAACATGCAGGTCCGCCGCGGAAAGCGATCCCGCTAATTGATCCAGGGGCTGGTATGGGAGGCAAAGGATGTTGCTGTAGTCCGTAGTCCCCAGTCCACGGTCCCCAGTCCCCAGTCCGCAGTCCACGGTCCCCAGTCCACCGTCCGCAGTCCGTGGTCCGCAGTTCGTGGTCCGTTTTATCCGCCGCCACTCGCTGCCGCCGCCGACGAAGCAGAAAGCGATGCCCGGATCGGAGGCAAACCGCTGGGCCGCCGACAGCAAGGTATCGAGCGGGTGGCAGGGGCTGTGGTTCCCCGAATACATGACGACAAATTTATCCTCCAGGCCGTGCGCTTTGCGGAAACGCTCGCGCCCTTCGGGATCAAACCTCACCTCCGTGTCGTGAGACCAGGGGGGGATGACCGCCACGTTGGCCGGCGCGATACCCTTTGCCAGAATCCGATCGCGCATGAAACGGTCGAGGGCAATGATCTTCTTGGCGTGCCGCAAGCTGAAGCGCGACATCCACTCCAGCACCCGGGCGGCAGGAGAACCGGGGCGAAGCCATCCGGCGGCAATGGCCTCGTCCGGGTTGAAATCCATGACCCAGTAAAAAAAAGAGGCTCGCCAAAGGCGAGCCAGGCAGGCGCCGATAAAGGAGATCAGGGGTGGGGTGGTTAAGGCCACCACTGCGCCGTGCCGCGGCAGCCAGGCCACCCGCCAGCAGCAGGCCACAATAAAGCTGGCAAAGTCCGCAGCCCGCCTCCATCTGGCGCCTTTGCCGAAGCCGGTGGACCCTACGCGATAGATCCGGATACCTCGCCAGGTCTCGGCTTGCGGGAATCGGGTTTCGGGATGGTCATAGGCCCGGCAGCTAGTGACCACCGTCACCTGGTGACCTCGCTCGGTTAAACGTATAGCAAGATCGGCGAGGTGTTGTGCCGTTGACGCAACATCAGGATGAAATGCCTGATTAAGCAGGAGGAATCTCATTAGCAGTTAGACTTGCACGTCCACGTGCCGACTTGGCGTGAGCCAAGTCGTTTGCGTAGGGCCACCAACGATCTGCAACTCCGCCCACTCATCAACTCGCCGCAAGTCCAAGGGCAGGCATTCTCCGTGCCTACTCGTAACGAGCGACAGTCTCCCAGTCGAACGCCCTTTTACTGAGTTTGTTGTCACTGTCCTGCCAAATACTCCACGAGTTACAGATGTGCCTCCGGATTGACATCTGACAATGCTCTCCCCGCCACTGGCTATCGCAACTTGATCACTCCTAGCTTCGATTTGTAATCTCATCTCAGTGCGTAACAGAGGGCTGCCTTAGCGGCCAGCGGAACAAATATGGAAAATCAAACCGGCGGCAGGTAACCCCCAATAACAATGACCCCCCTAAACCTACAATCATCGCGCAGGCAATGTAAATCCATGGCTGGTCGACCCCAACAGCTTTCAGAACGGGCCGTGGAAGGGTGCTCAACAAAATGTGCCCGAGATAGATTTCCATCGAATATGCCCCAAGAAGAGAACAGAAGCTCTCAATCCGCAGAGCGACCATGCCCCGGGCGAGAGCAACCATTCCAATAATGCCGAACATCGCCAATACAACGGTGAGTCCCGGGCCCGAAGGCATCAGCCCATAAAGTGCCGTCATTACCCCAAGGAACCCCAGGCCGACAGCTAGAAGTATCATCCCCTTGTCGGTGTCCTTTGAACAAAGCAACCACGCTGACAAGACCGAACCAAGGACGTAGTAGCTGAAGAACCGCATCGCAATGTTAAAGATCGGCCAGAAGTCGAAAGCATCCTTTGACGCCAACCAACCAAGCAACGCGGCAACAAACAAAATGAATATTGGGTCGCGCGAGACACTCGCTAGGACTCGATAGCAAAGCGAGATGAGCAGTAGCGCATAGATGAACCACAACCCGTATCCGTAGGGCTCATAAAGGCACCTCCACAGCCGCTCCCGGTCAAATGGACTGTTACAGAACCGAGTCAAAAACATGTGCGATACTGCGACGAGCGCCGTCCACACAACGTAGGGATAGACGAGCGTTGTCAGGCGTGATCGGAGAAACTCCAGGAGTGACCGCCCCTGTGCCCGCGCTGCAAAAAGGCCAGCCGCGAAGAAAAAGGCCGGCATGTGAAACAGGTACACCCAACAACGAGATGACATGAAGCACGAACTCTTTTCGATAAGCCCTCCGGCAGCCAATCCCCCAGCAACGTGACCATACACCACAAGGACAATACACAAGCCTTTGAAGCAATCGACCCACTGGACACGGCCGGAGGAAGCGGTCGTAGTAGAAGTTGACAAACCTACAGCAGAGGCATTCACACTTTCGTCACGGGGGGATTCCGGCGCTAGAGCCGCAATCCGATTGTATGTCGCGCTTCTGCCACTCGCTGGCGTACGAAGCTGGCCGAATCCCTTTATGAACGCCGACATGCCCCCTCAAGTATTGCCTGATCGCCATCGCGTCTAGGCAAAAGGTTTGGTTGAGGAGGAGGAAGTTCACAAGAAAAGGCTAATGGCTGGCCCTCTTCGTGAGATGACTTAGAAAGGCCAGTTGCATCACTCGGCAAGAGCTCGCCGGAGCCTGGCAAGATCTTCCTCCTCTTCCAATTTGGCCTGAAATCCCGGGGTGAGGTTCGGAATGGCGTACTTCCCCTTCGCTTTGATTACAGGCAGGCTGCTCCGCCCGTGGGGCAGCAGGGCTGGCTGCGGGGATTGCCGCAACCCGACCTGAATATACCGGGCCAGCAAATCCTTGAGCTTGGCCCCGTCCAGAGCGGTTTTGGCCGTCACCTGACGGAACAACTCATCCGGCAAATCCAGCGTTGTTCTCATCAAAACATCTTTGCATCAAAGTTACATTAACGTCAACCACAAGTCGCACCGTCGCACTCACCAACGTCAGTTGGCGCACTATTCCTTCCCAGCACCCGCAGATTAGCGCCAACTGAGGTTGGCGGCTACTATACTGCGGCGGGCCTGCGCGAGACCGTGAAAAGGATGGCGCAAAGGATGAGGAAGAGGAAAAGGACCGAGTGCATCTGGAACGGGAAATCAAATCGGGCGTGGACCAAGCACCCGCCCAGCGCCAGCCACATCAGCGCCACAAAACGCCTGCCGCCGCAGATTCCCCCGCGCGCAAACCAGCGTGCCAAGACCGTCGCAAATGCCAGGGCGATCAACGCGCTGCCGGCCCAGCCGAACGTGATGCGCGTCTCGAGCCAGTCGTTATGGAGCTGCGCCCACCAGTTGAAATCGTTATTGGGCCGGTAGAGCTGGGAAACGGTCTCGAAGGTGCCGGGGCCCGTGCCGAAGACCGGGTAATCGGCGGCCATGGGACGGGCGCCTTCGTAATCCCGCTCCCGGTGTGCGAAACCCTCGCCCAACACTGCCATTCGCGGTTTCAGCGCCTTCCACCCCAAGGAAACCCCGAGGGCCATCGCTCCTGCAAAGAAAAGAGCAAGAACGCGCAATGCGATGATCCGGGCCCTTCGGTCCTGGTGCCGCGGAGCGGCGAACAGGAAGTGGGTTGCAACCAGGAAGAGGGGGGCCAGGACGAGCATTCCACCCGTGATGAGGGTGCCGCCGCGGCTCGTAGAAATGATCGGGCATGCCGCCATGATGGCGCAACAAACGAGTACCAGATGGTGTCCCTGCCGCCTCGACCCTCGCGACAGGTGGAGCATCCACCAGAACCCGAGGCACCCGGGCCACAGCAGGTTGAAGTATTGCGAGGCATTCGCGTAGTAGGCGTAGGGGCCAAACTGGGCTGCGGCGGTATTGTGAATGGCCGGCCTGACCAGGAACAGCAGCTTTCCCGAACCCTCGAGCCGCTGCACAATCCCTTCCAGACCCAGCAAGCCCCCGTTGATGGCCAATAACCAAAATAGGCGGCGTAACCGGACAGGAAAGAAATCCAGCTCGTCATTGCCGTCCGCACGACTTGCCCGGTGCTCAACCCGCCGGTCGTCATCGGACTTTCCCAGCAGCCAATCGCGGATCGCCCAAAACGCGCAAGCCAGCCCGAGGTAGCTCCAAAACACGAACCAGGTCCGGCCGCTATCGAGGCTGTGGGGCAGCCACCGGATGTAGTCATCGTGATAGACAAAACTGAGCGTGTAGGGATCATAGAAAGCCCGCGCGTTTAAGGCGCTAACGAGGCAGTAGCCCAGAAGTGCAACCGAGAGCCCGGCAAGCGTTGCGGTAAGCCGCCTTGAAGTGAGCAACCCCTGACCTCTGACCCCTGACCTCTGACCTCTGCCTTCCGTCTCCCCATCCCCACTCCCTGCTCTCTGCTCCCCGCTTCCACCCCCATGCCCCTCATCCCACCGTGGCGGATGATACCCCTTGAGCCAACGGATAGCCAACTTGACCGCCAGCACCCCCCCCAGGACGTAACCGGCACCATTCATCACCCGGACAGCCCACGGCTGGCTGGTGCCGAAGGCCCAGGGGCTGAAAAGAACCATGAGATAGATCAGCCCCTCGGTCAGTTGGTCACAGGCCGTGTATATTTGAATGTCACGGACAGACAAAGGGTGACGCTTGCGCACCCGCCTCGGGGCGCCCACCACCCTGGCAGCACCACGAGCGTATTGGCTCGGCACCTGTGATGGCTCACGTGGATCCATGTAGCATCTACAAGATGAAAGACTGAGAATCCGTTGAAAACCCAAACTGAGGAGGGCGAGCGGCCTCGCCCTCCCGAAAGCCCGTTCTTCAAACAGGCTCTCAACCGAACAGGCGCAGGTCCTCCTGCCAATTCGTCGCACTCTCGCGCCGGATGTAATGCGCGGCGCACACGAGATCGTCGTCGGCTGCCCGATGCAGGATGTAGCCCTTCACGCTTGGGCTCGTTGGTAAATCGCCCGCTTCCGGCTGGGGGCGGCTGGCGCGCCCGGACTTCTCATGCCCTCATCCAGCAGGCGCTCCAATTCCTGGCGCGTGGCGAAGCTCGCGCCCCGCGGGCCGGAACGCGCCTCCACCAACTCCGCGACCCGGATGCAATGACGGATGTATTCGGAGGCGTTCGCAAACTCTCCGCTGCGAACGCGCTACCGAATGGTCGTCTCGTAGTTTAACAGTGAGACGTTCATTGGAAGAAGATCACGTGAGTGTCATACTTTGTCAGAGCTTGTTATCAAACAATCAATAGCAGACGGTAAAGGCTTAATGTCCTGACAACACAGCATGGCTTTCCACCCGGATCAACTTTCCCAGCTCTCGGGTGAGGGCGGCCCTGGCATCCTCCGGCCGTTCATATCCGCCCACCGCCACTTCAAGGTACCGCTGCCCGTAATTCCGGCTGCCGGCGAGGGCGGCCTTGATGCGGTCAGACGTGTTTTGCCGGCGATTGGACAAAACGGCGCTTCCGGTGGGATCCTCGTAGATGCCATAGAACACGTGAATCCTGCTGCCCTCGGAGGTGAAAACATACTGCTGCATTGCCAACTCCATGCCCGCAACAGGCACCGTGATGATTCCGAGATAGTCTTGCAGCTTCATCCCGGCCCTCGGCAGGCACTTCTCCGGCCCGTGCGTTTTAGCCATCTGGATGGCCACCTGGTTCTTAAGCGACCAGCCAGGCAGCCAACGGAAGTAATAGAGCTGCCAGGCATTGGCACCGGAATCCTGCCAGCGTCCCTCAAGGCTCTGGTCGGCCCTGAATTGACCCCGGATTTCCTGCGGCATCTCGACCCTGGTAACGGCCGGCTCCGCCACGTCCAGGTTCACAGTCCAGTTGCTTGTGGCTGCGGAGCCGTGCTCATGGGATCGGTACCAGAGCTGGGTGCCGGCCTCGACCACTACCAGCCAGCCCAGAAGGGCCCAGGGGAGGAGGCGGAGAGGGGAGAGGGGAGAGAGGAGAGGGGCCACCTCTCCCCTGCCCTCTCCCCCAGCGGAGAGGGGGTAGGCTGTGCCAGCGGGGACGATGGCAGATCCCGCAGGCGAGGACGCCTGCGCCACGCATTGACCTCCGCCCCCTGCTTTCTCCTTTCTCCTTTCTCCCCTCTCCCTTACCCTCTCTGCTATCTGCTCTCTCCTATCTCCTGCCCCGCCCGCCCACGCCATCGCCCACAGCGAGAGAAAGCAGGCGACCAGGATGGTGACGCCCGCGGGATCATGCCAGGAGGCCACGGCGTCAATCCCTTTTGCGGATGCAACCCAGGTCAACAGCAACGTGCGGCCCACGTTGAAGAGGAAAGCCAGACCAAACCCCGCCAGCACGCAAAACGCACGACGCACGACGCTCAGCGCATAGACTTCCCCGAAAAACAGCGACAGCATCAGCGTGGCCTGGAGGGAACGGATACCGCTGCACGCCTCGTTGATTCCCACCACCCCGGTAGCCACCTCGATGACATTGGCATGTTGGACAGCGGGGATCCCGAAAAGGCCAAGCAGTTCGATGGTGGTAGCGGTGTTGAGCCGCATCAGCGACTGCGTAATGAAGGTCTCCACCCCGGTAGGCCAGGGAACAGCTACCAGGAAGAAGCAGATCGGGAAGGCGAGGGAGGGGAAACTGAAATGCTGAAACGGCGAAGGTGAGGCTTTGCCATCGCCCTCCCCGCCGCCTTCCAAATTTCTGCTTTCTGCTTTCTGCTTTCTGCTTTTCCCACCCCCCTTCCCCTGACCACGGACCACGGACCACGGACTACAGACTGTGGACTCTGGACTGTGGACTACATAAGCCGTGATCAGCGTCAGACCAACGACTTCGAGGGCCCACAGCCAGCTCGTCAGGCGCCAGATCGGATTGGCCTCGTGGAGGATGCGGGTGGGCAGGTAAAGAAGCGCCAGGAAAGCGAGAAGAAGATAGAAGATGGGAGATTGAGACTGAATGGCACCACCCCGCCCGCCATCTCTACTCTCCGCTCTCCTATCTCCTATCTGCGATCTCCCATCCCCTGCGCGCACGCACGCATACGCGAGATAGACGCACAGGAAGGGAACAGCCCACCCGTAGCCGTATTGTTCATAGACCGACCACTGCGCCCCTAGGTAATAAATGAGAACAGCCCAGTAGCCGGCGAGGGGGAGGAGAAAGAAGAGAGAAGATGGAAGAGAGAAGATGGGGAAGACCTTTCTGCCTGGTAGTCTGGTAGTTTGCGTCGGCCGGCGGCTGCTGGCTTGCTCCCAGGCTGGGCAAGTGTTTGGGGGAGAGAGAAGAAGTCGCCGGCAGGCACTGCAACGGGGGCCCGAGCCAAACGCACGAACGCGGCGCTTCTTCTCCCTCTCCCCTTCTGAAGGGGAGAGGGCCTGGAGTTTGGACATTCTGCGGGCTGGATAGCACTCAATCCCAAAGGGATTGCATCACTCAGCCCAGGGTTGCCGCGGCGCGCTACCCTGGGTTTGTGCGCCCGCATTTTCCCAACCCTGAATGGGTTACAGCCTCACCCCTCCGCTGCGCATTCTCGCCATTATGCCGCTGCGATTGGGATTGACGACCGTGAAAGAGAAATCCGATACAACCCTTGCAGGGTTGGTTCCCGCACCAGACACGCCCAGGGTAGCGCGCAGCGCGCAACCCTGGGCTAAGTGATCTCATCCTTTCAGGATGAAGTTCTGCCGGAAAAGTCCAAATTCCAGTCCCCGTGTTCACAAGCCAAAACCAGGAAATGTGCCTCCTCTCCCCTGCCCTCTCCTCCCGCAGCGGGAGGAGAGGGGGAAGATGGGCCGGTCCTGGGCTGCGTCTGGTGCAACGGGACGGAACCAAACGCACAAAGGCGGCTCATACAGATCTCGCTTCTCAATCCGATCACGGTTGCGCCCTCCCAGGGAAACAAATATCTATGGCCATCAGGCCTCGTGAGGACGCTCGCCATCCCTAAAGCCCGGCTTTCAAAGCGGCTCATATGCAGTTCAGACGTGCTTGAATACGCCCGGAGACCTGCCGATTGAAAATCGGCGATACAGCAGATTACAAATCTGCGTTACGTCACAGCAGATGTACTCAGGGGAAGCCAGGCCGGATGGGGGGCCTGGGGACGATTTGTGACATGCCGGGGGTCCCAATCTACCCACCCGCCCCCTCAAAACGCCATGCGGGGCGCCTGGCGCATTCCTGGGGGCATGCCAGGCTGCTTTCCGGACCGGGCTTATCCGGATCCATCCGGTTTTATCCGTGGTCCAATTCTTCGAGGGGCCGCAGGGAGTTTTCTCTGTGTTCGTTCGCTTCTCGCGGATACGTGCGCGTAGCGAGTTCGCTCGGTTTAGGCCGGCAGAATGCCGACGCTCCCTCCAGGTCCCTCTGACCTATCCGCCGATCTCTCGCAGCGCCCGAAGTTGACGGAACACGCTGTAGACCACGTCGCGAAGGTCAGCATAATCCAGCCGGACCACTGGCCCCGGCTCAAGGTGGTAAACAATGCGGTAATCCCCAATCCGGAGACGGTAAAACCCCTCCAATTCGCCCCGAAGCGGCTTTAAGTCGAGCCTCCCAGCATGCCCGGCAGCAAGGGCCTTGAGTTCTCGCCGCACGCGCTGCCTGGTTCCAGGCGGCAACCCCTGCAACCAAAGCTGTACAGGCTCAGAGGCCGAAACTCTCATCGGCCAAATCCAGGTCCTTGTAGTTTAACCTTCCCGCTTTGGCTGCCCGGAGCGTCTTCATGGCTCGGGGATTGGAAAGCAAGTTCATGGTTTCGAGGAGGGACTCGTAATCGGCTATCGGGAGCAAAACGGCTGTGGGCTTGTCCCGGTTCGTGATGAGAAAGCTCTTTCCGGAATTGCAAAACCTCGGCAGCCCGGCCTGGGCCCTCGAAATGGTGAGTGTGTTGTCTGTAGCTTTCATTGCAGAGTTATATACCACCGAAACCCGCTGTTGGCAATGCCAGCCAAGCCCGGACCCACCCTGACCTTGCCATCAAGGATCGGGAGTATCCGATGACGGAAGATTGAACGCCGAGACGCAGAGGGTTCTTGTCCGGGGGGCCTATCCGGCTCCATCCGGTTTTATCCGTGGTCCAATTCTTCGAGGGGCCGCAGGGAGTTTTCTCTGTGTTCGTTCGCTTCTCGCGGATACGTGCGCGTAGCGAGTTCGCACGGTTTAAGCCGGCAGAATGCCGGCGCTCCTCTCTGCGTTAAGCCCGGTTTCGGTCTGGCTGCGGCTTTTCCACGCCGCGTCTTTGGTCTTCGTTGCTCATCTCAGCCGCCGACTTCAGGATCTCGCAATCACCCGCTCTTTCACCGGCACAGCAGGGTTCCCCTGGTAAATCCAGTAAGCCTTCAGATCTTTCGTCGCTACAGAACCGGCCGTCAGGACCGCATGGCTGCCCACCGAAATACCTGGCCCCACGAAGCCCCCCGCCCCGACCCAGGCCCCCTGTTCTACACGAATTGTCTTCGTGATCAGATCGAAGGTCGGGGACTTGTAATCATGATTTCCCGTGCAAAGGAATGCGCGCTGCGAGATGCACACGTTATCTCCGATGGTTATGGGCGCGAGGTTCAGGAGCCAACACTCCTCACCCAGCCAGACGTGATTGCCGATCGTGAGCTTCCAGGGGAAGGTGATTTTGACGCCCGGCTTAATCACCACCGCGTGTCCCACGGAAGCGCCGAAGCAACGCAGGACTGCGCACTTGATGGCGGAAAGGCTGACCGGACAGAGTTGGAACAGCAGACGGCTCACAAGCAACCAAACCCCCTCCTTCAGGGGCCCGGCGCCACGGTCAAACTGGCCGGTCGAGAAGCGTGAGAGATCTACTTGCGGGGGCATGGGGGCTCAAAGATCGACTATTCAAGAAGCTGACATGCTAACTGAGATCTCGGAAAGCTGCGGGCACGCGGCCAAGTGGATCCGGCAGCCGACTTGCCTGCCCTACTTTGGGGTTCGGAGGCGGAAACCTCAAGCGCACCAGAGTATCCCGAAGTGACTTAAAGTGACCCGGAATTGTGAATTGTAGGGGGCTGGGGAATAGGTTGGGAGATTCGCTTTTAATCTGCGCTGCGGCATCCCCGGCGATGTAACGCAGATTTTCAATCTGCCGTATCGCAGGTTTTCAACCTGCTGGCGTTAAAACCTGACCCAATCCAGGGCGGGCGAGCGTCCTCCCTCATTCCGGCCCTTACGCAGTCCGGGCGTGCTTGAGTTCGTCCGGAGGTCTGCCGATTGAAAATCGGCGATACGGCAGATTACAAATCTGCGTTACCGCATCCCCGGCGATGTAACGCAGATTTTCAATCTGCCGTATCGCAGGTTTTCAACCTGCTGGCGTTAAAGACTGACCCAATCCAAGGAGGGCGGGCGTCCTCCCTCATACCGGCCCTTACGCAGTCCGGGATTGAATTTGTTCGGAGGTCTGCCGATTGAAAATCGGCGATACAGCAGATTACAAATCTGCGTTACGGCATCCCTGGCAGCAGTCCCAGAGGGAAGGCTGGCACCCTTGCCAGGGTGCATGGGGTGTTGAATCGGGTTACCGGTGGTATCGCTCG
>JAPLUA010000151.1 GCA_026397855.1 Verrucomicrobiota bacterium
ACAAAGTCCGGGAGTGGTGGAACAGCGACGGACGCCGTTGCCAGACGCCGCGGGAAGATCTGTTCACACAACTCGGCCTGGAGGCCATGAACCCTATTGCAGCCGCGCGGGCAGGCGATGCCGGCGACCCGGGGCGGAGTGCGCAATTGATTGAAATGGGCAAAGGCGGCGTGATCTGGATGCGCGAAAACCCGGCGGGTTTGGCGGCGAGCGCCGAAGGAGATGCGCGGGTGGTGGCCGCAGTGAAAACCGCCGCCGCGCGCGGCCGGCTGAAGTGGCGGGAGACCAATTACCTGCTGCTGCGCCGCGGCCCCTACCTCCTGGCAGCCGGCATGGACGAGTCACCCGTCGGCAGCCTCAAGAAGCTCAGCGGCCGGTTCGTCAACCTGTTCGATCCGGAACTGCGCGTGCAGAGCACGATCACCCTCGCCCCGGGCTCACGAATGTTCCTGGTTGACCTCGACACCGTTCGAGGCCGCGAACCGCGGGTGCTCGCGTCCGCGTGCAAAGCCGTGCCCTCGAAACAGAGTGCGCATTCCCTGGCGCTGACGGTCGAAGGCGTGGCGGAGACTCCCGCCATTGTGCTGCTGCGCGCGCCAAAGGCTCCAACTGCGGTCACCCTCGCGGGCCAACCGCTTCAGGATTATGTGTATTCCCACGAGCAGGGGCTGCTCTGGATTCGCTTCACCAATGAGGCAAGGCCGCGGGTCCTGGCGCTGGACTTCTGAGCCGCGCCGCAAAGGTCTGCCCGATGCGGATCCGCCTGCGGCTTTGTCAGTTTGCGGCGAACTGGAAGGCGTAGAGGTGGCAATTCTTAAGCGCGAACCGCAGCCGGACAGGTTTGCCCGCGAGCCGGCTCACGTCGGCACTGCCCTTCCATCTCACCGTCCGGCTGACCTCGTTCGCCGTATGAATAAGATCACAGTCCTTCAATCCCAGGCCCTCGATCGGATTGCCCTCAGCATCGAGCACTGCCACCCGAAGCGTCCCCTCGGCTGAGGTGTCCACATTCAGGAGCAGCTTGCCGCCGGCAAAACGCATCGGCTCGGTCGTAAACTCCCCGCCCGTGCGAGGCGCGTAAACTGAAATAAACCCGTCGCGCCGCAGCACCACGCGGCTGATGACGGCAATGTTCTTGTCGGCCCCAAGCCCGACCCCGGTGAGCAGGCTCTTGTTGCTCTCGTTGCGGTCCCATCCGTGCAGCCAATCGCTCGCCCGGTAGTACATGAACATCTCCCGCCCCGTGGTATCCGGCACCAGCCCGTGAACCATCCGCACGGAAGCCCAGTCAAACTCGCCTTTCATCCCCAGCGGCACGAACGGCCGCCGATCATACCGGTTCCACTTGATCCCGTCCCGGCTCGCGCCGAATTGCGTGTGCAGCGGCCCGGCGTTCACCGGCGTCTGCTTCGGGAACTCTGGGATCTCACCCTTGATGTAGTGGAAATAGGCCTGCGGAAACATGTAGTAGGCATCCTCCGCCCAGGGATACTTCAGCGCCGAGCTCGAATAGTAATCCACCCAGCGATCGCCCGGCTCAGGGCCGATCACCACCGGCATCTCCTGCACGGCGCTGAACTCCCCCAAATTATCCGACTCGGCCCGCGCCACCCCGCGGCCCTGCACCCCGTTCTCAAAGAGATTCTTCCGCCCATACACCACGTACTTCCGGGCCCGGTCATCCCAGAACACAATGTTCTGCGAGTCCAGGTGGTGGCGCTTGCCATCATCGCGGTAGGTTGTAATGTTGGTATGCGTCAGCGCCCAGTGGATGCCGTCCGGAGACGAAAGGATATGCACGCCCTTGCCGAGCGAATCAAACCGGCACGCCAACCGGAAGCGTTCCGCCAGCTTGGCGTTCGGGTCCAGGAACACCATGCCGCCGTCCTGGCCCAGCATCAGCCCCGCCGCGCCGTGGCCCACCACGATGTTGTTGCTCCAGTCGCCTCCGTAGGCAACCAGGCCCAGCGCCGGTTTTTCCCAGTGGATGCCGTCGCGGCT
>JAPLUA010000254.1 GCA_026397855.1 Verrucomicrobiota bacterium
CACGACCAACGCCATTGAATCGCTCAACCGATCCTTGGGCAAGATCAGCAAGAATCGAGGGGTGTTTCCCCATGAGGAATCACTGCTTAAGCTCTATTACAGGGCCTTGAAGCGGACCGCTTTTAATCGTCGCTGGCCAGAAGTAGCGCTTTCCTGGCACATTGTCTTCGTGTTCACGTGCCGGCGAATGCGAATATGCGGATCCTGCTGAAGAACCAGACCTCGGCGCAGTTGCACGCCGCCCTGGCCCCGGCCGGGGTGAGCCCGCACCTCGCGCGGCGGCTGTTGGCGGCTGCCGTGAAGCGGGGAGAATTGCCCGCCCCGGGCAGCGGCCTCACAGCCCGGTTGCGGGATGATCTGCTCGCCCTGACCGAGATTCCCCACCTGACGCAGGTGCAGAAGGTCGTCTCGCCACAGGACGGCTTCGCCAGGTATCTCTTTCAAGGCAGGGGAATCGGACAGTTTGAGGCGGTCCGTATTCCACTTCTCCACCGGCCCGGGGACCTCAAGTATGTCGCCTGCGTCAGTTGCCAGGTCGGTTGCGCCATGGGCTGTGTCTTCTGCGCCACGGGCCGGATGGGCTTTGGACGGAACCTCGCTGCCTGGGAAATCGTGGATCAAGTCGTCAAGATACAGGCCGACTCGCCGCATCCCGTTCGCGGGGTGGTCTTCATGGGAATGGGGGAGCCGATGCTCAATTACGACGCGGTGATGACGGCCATCGGGATTCTATCCGAACCCTGCGGGATGGCCATTGCCGCCAAAGCGATCACGCTCTCCACGGTTGGTATCATCCCCGGCATCCGCCGCTTCACGGCCGAACGCCATCGCGTTCGCCTGGTGGTCTCGCTGACTTCCGCGGACCCGCTCCAGCGGCGGGAGTTGTTGCCGGTCGAGCAGGGGAACCCGACGCCGGACCTCATCCAGGCACTCCGGGAGTACCACTCCGTCAGCGGGCAAAGGGTCACGCTGGCATGGACCATGATATCGGGGGTGAATGTTGGCGAGGGTGACGCCCAAAGGCTGGCGGACCTGACCCGCGGCCTCCCCATCAAGCTCGACCTGATTGACGTCAACGATCCGTCCGGGCGCTTCCGCCCGCCCTCGCGTGGCGAGTTGGATACGATACAGCGGCGGTCAGGATATCGGCGGTGCCTGCGGCATGCTGTCGGGCGGCATAGGTGACCGGGTCGTCGAACTCGATCTCGAAGCCGTGGCAAACACTAATGGTAACGTTGACGATGTCAAAGTTGTTGATGCTGCCGTAGGCGATGCCGGCTTGGGCAGCCCCCGGGGGCGATGAGGACGAGAATGGCGGCGGGCAGCGCGACGCTTTCGATGTCGTGTGTCGTGAGCTTGGGATGATCGCTACCGCACGCCGATGGCGCGATAGTAGCGGGAAGCGGTAGCGGAGACCGTGTCACTGAAGATGCAGGTCGAGGAGGTAAGCACGTAGTTGGTAAGCGTGGTCCAATTGGCGGGAAACAACGAAGGGGATGCCTGCAATTGATACCGCGCCCCAAGGGCTCCCTCCAACCCCAGAACAGCAATGGCCCCTTGCTTTCGCGCACTCAATCGCGCCGGGGTAGGTTCTATGAATCCCACAAAAGGTGCACCGGTGTTGAACTTGAACAGGACTGCGTCGCCGCCATTCAGATTGAGAACAAGCTGCCGGCGGGTATTGACGATTGGCAAGGCATTGGTCGTAAGCTGGCCCGTAACGGAATCCAGCATAAGCAACTTGCTGGTCGCCGTAGTGTCCAGGAAATTAAGCCTGATTTCCTGCAGGCAATCTGCTGCGGTGCCGTCGGGAGCCGTCAGCCCGTTAACTACCAGCATATAGATCTCATTGGTGTAGCGTGTCCCATCAAGATTCTCATCCAATGGCTTGAACCAGGAGATAATGGCGTCACCCAGCAGACCGTTGTTCTTGATGCCGGCCTTGTTCGTCACCACCCAACCGCGGAAGTATGGGTCATTCTTGTCCGATTCCCACCAGGTATAGGCCAAACCGGTCCCAGCCGGGTTCGAGGACGCCACGTCCGGATCAGCGGCAAACGAGTTAGGCACAGCAGTGAAGTTGGTCATGGCGCTGCTCAGATACTTGCCGCGCAAGAACATGATGCTTGTGGTGATGCCCGGGGGGAAATTCGGGTCATTGCTGGCTGGGCCTGGGGGAAACCCGCTCGGATAGAGAGCCGGGTTGGTGTTGTGCAGGTCGTAGGCGGGTTTGAGCGCCACGAGCGCCCGCCCGAGGTTGATCGCGCGTTTGTTGACGTCCGCAACCTCGCCGTAAAGACCATTGGCGTTGGTGACGGAGTCACCGGAACCATTAAACGTCTTGGTGAACAATGATCCGGAGCTGGGATTATAGGTGAAGTCGCTGAAGAATTTCACGTTAAAGGCCAGCGCCGCGCAGGTATTGAGGCGCAGTTCCGACTTGGAAGGATCGCGATAAACGGTCGTGTTATAATCCTGCACCGAATGAAAGGTTTGCCGGTAAATCGCCAGCGGAATGCCCGCGCTCTTGGCGTGTTCCCGATAGCGGCGCAAGTCACCATACCAGCTTGTGGGCGGACCAGCAATGACGGCGCCTATGTGATCGGGCGCATTCACGTCCCACTGGCACTGCCAGGGATACGTGTCGAAGCAGAGCATGTCCGGCTGGGCGCGCGTGTAGAAATCCGCCAGTGGTGCATCGCCGATCTGGCTGCCCCAACTATTGTGATACAGAATCGTGTTCGGCCAATTGGTGCGGACCGCAGTAAACCAGTTTACCAGCCGCATGCGCATCGTGGCGTCGTTCAAATCCCATTCGTCGCCTAGTTGAAGACTGACCAATTGGCTGAAGTAAGGAATCTCGTTCGTGCGTGAAAACAGCGCGCCGTTACCGGTCACCTCAACGCCCTGTCCTGGCATGCGGGTCTCGTCTGCAGCCCAGCGCGCCCATGGGAAGCCGGGCGGTGGCCCCTGCAAGTCCGAAATCGAACCCGCGTTGCCCGTGGCCTCACCCAGCCAGTCTATGGAGGTGAAATTGGCGTTTGAATAAGTATCCAGGTGAAAATAATTATCCGGGGTCGCAAGGCTCTGAATCTGCAGGCCCCGGTTAAGCAGGATCTGCTGCCCCTTGCTGACCTGAGCGCGAACGTAGTGGGGAAGGGCGACGATCACGCCTGCGAGCGCAGCCGTCCAAACAAGCGCCGAACGCGGCTTCCAGTTTCTCATCGCAAACACGAATATGGCAACATTGGGAAGGATAGTTGACGTGAATGCAGTTGAGATCAATCAATTTCTGCTAATGCCAACTCTCCTTCACCTTGGCGGTGCCCCGGGGACGGGCTGGCCGCAGGGCGCTGGCCCCTATTTTATCTGCTTTACCAGCGCCGACTCCTGCCAATACAGTTAGCATCACTGCGGGCACGACAATCACTGAATGCGGCGCAGAGCGTGAAGAAAACCGGGCCGAGCATCGTCAATTAACGTAGCCAAATATACATGAACGCACTTACTAGACGGGATTTTATCAAACGCACAACAATCGCAGCTGGCGCCACAGCCCTGGCTTTCCCTTATGTGGGCAATGTCCTGGGCGCCAACGATCGCATCAATGTGGCCTGCATCGGGGTTGGGGGCAAAGGGGACAGCGACAGCAGCGACGCGGCGCGCTGCGGCGGGAACATTGTTGCCATCTGCGACGTGGACACCAATACCCTGGACCGCAAGACAAAGCAATTCCCCGATGCCAAGAGGTTCCAGGACTATCGGAAAATGCTGGATAAAATGGGGAAGGACATTGATGCGGTGACGGTATCCACCCCCGACCACAACCACGGCTCGGCTGCGTTGCGGGCCATGAAGCTGGGCAAGCACTGCTTCTGCCAGAAGCCGCTCGTCCAGACAGTTTATGAGGCGCGGCTGATGCGAAAGCTGGCGGCGGAGAAGAAGCTGGCCACGCAGATGGGGAACCAGGGAAGCGCCGAGACCGGGTTGCGCCGGGCAGTCGAGGTGATCCAGTCCGGGGTGATCGGCAAACCGGTGGAGCTGCACGTCTGGACGAACCGGCCCATCTGGCCCCAGGGGCTCAACCGGCCGGCCGGCAAAGATCCGGTTCCCGCCACTTTGGATTGGGATTGCTGGCTGGGACCCGCAGCCAAGCGCCCCTTCAAGAAAGAGGTTTACCACGGGTTCAAGTGGCGCGGCTGGTATGATTTCGGCACCGGCGCCCTCGGCGATATGGCATGCCACACCGTCAACATGCCCTTCCGAGCCCTCAAGCTGGGCTACCCTAGCGTCGTGGAGTGCGAACTGGCTTCCCGGATGTACCCGGAGACATTCCCCAAGACTTCACGCATCCGGTTTGAATTCCCGGAGCGCGAAGGTTTGCCGCCCCTGAAGTTCTGGTGGTATGACGGCAATCCCAGGGACGCATTCAAGCCGGTCCGCCCCCCGGCGGAGGCGGTCAAGGAGATTATCTCGACCATGGGCAAACTGCCGGAAGCCGGCGCCCTGGTGATCGGGGAAAAAGGCAAGCTGTTTTCGCCGGACGATTACGGTGCCCAGTTCTTTGTGGCCATGAAAGGGCAGGACGAAATGCAGCCCGGGAACACCAACGACGCCTGCAAGGCGGTGCCGGAATCCATCCCCCGTTCCCCGGGTCACATGCAGGAATGGTTCCGGATGATGAAAGAGGGAACCCCGGCCTACTCGAACTTTGATATTGCGGCCTATCTGACCGAAATCATCCTGCTGGGCTGCGTCGCCTTGCGCCTGGGTGAAGGCGTGCGAATGGATTGGGACGGGCCGAACATGAAATCCACGAACCTTCCCGAGGCTGAGCGCTTTGTGAGGCGCCACAATCGGTCCGGCTGGGAGCTTCCAAGCGTCTGATCCGGAAGCCGGCTGTTGCCACGCGAGTCACGGCGGCGTCTCCCTCTCCTCCGCAGCGGGAGACGGAGAAGCTACGACGCGCCTCCGCTCAATCTCGTTCGGGTTGGCGTGTTTGTACGCCTTCCCGAAGATTGAGCAGATTCAGCACCTCACCTGGCTGGTTGATGAGAGCCTGCGCCCCATCTTTCACCAGCTCCTCTTTCCCCCGGAATCCCCACAGCGCTCCGACCGCGCGCATGCGGGCAGCGCGCGCGGTTTGCATGTCAACCCCCGAATCCCCGACGTAGAGACATTCAGCAGGTGCAACCCCCAGTCTCCTGGCGATTTCCATGGCACTGGTCGGGTCGGGTTTGCGCGGGAACGCATCGCTTGCCCCAAGCACCACATCGAAATCCCACTTCGCAAGCAATTCGGCGACGCACTGCTGCGTAAAGTAGTCCGGCTTGTTTGACAGCACCGCCAGCTTCAATCCGCGAACCACCAGGGCGTCGAGCATTTCAGGCACGCCGGCGTAGGGTTGGGATTGGGTTTTCCAGGTTCGTTCGTATTCCAGCACATAGGCACCGACGCACGCTTGCACGGTGACCTCATCCCGGTGCGCCTGCGGAAGCGCCTGCGACAGCAGCTTGACGACCCCGTCACCGATGAGCATCCGGTAGCCGGGGTTGGGGTGTGTGGGAAAGCCTCGTTCAGCCAGAACACGGTTGGCGGCGTTGGCAATATCGTCGAGCGTATCGAGCAATGTCCCGTCGAGATCAAAGAGGATGGCGCGAAAAGGCATATATGTCGCAAACCGCTAAGGCAGGCTTTGAAGTGTTGAGGCAGCGGAAGCCGGCAATTGCGCTTCTACTCCATGGCCGGCTTTGGGCCGCCCAGGAGATTACCCGCGCCCTGGTCCACCACTTCCCGGACTTTCTTTCCGGTGATGGACTCGACCGAATAAACGTAGCCGCCATCCGCATGAAGCGTGAAGAAGCCGACATGGTGGGCGCCTCCATGGAACTTTGCCGACGCTGGCCCCTTGGCCTTGGCGGATTGCTTGTCCACCGGGTTCGCCCCCGCGGCACAGATCACAAACTCCTGGATGCCTTTGGTCTCGGCAGCTGCCTTGCCATCCGGATCCATGGGGGCGAACCGTTCATAGACATGATTGTGTCCGTTGACAACAATGGCGGGGCCGTGATCATAGATGGCGTCCCAAAGCGGTTTCATCTTGGGAGTGCCGCAATGGCTGGCGTTGGAAAAGAGCGGGTAATGCCAATAGACCAGCGTGGGTGCCTTGGGTTTGGCTGCAAGATCCGCCTTGAGCCACTTCAGTTGTGCGCCGGCCTGCGCCTCGTCCCTGGCGAAAGTGACGCTGTCGAGGCTGACAATGTGCCATCCCCCAAGGTCAAAGCTGTAATACATCTCGGGAGCGTGCGCGGCTTGACCCCAGAACTTGCAATAGGCGCTGAACGGCGGTGTCGAATGCCGGTCGTGGTTGCCGGGGCATGGATAAATCCTGTCGAGGAACCGGTCATACGTGCCTGCGTAGAGCTTCCGGTAGCTTTCGAGGGGAGTCGGTGTTGCGTTGTCCGTATCCCCGGCCAGCAGGACGGCGGAAACAGACGGATAATCCAGAATCACGTCCGAAATCGCCTTGGAATCGGTGGTAAAGATGTCGGCAGTCACTGCGATCGTGACCCCTTTCTCCGCCGCAGTCGCGCAATGGGATGCAGCCGCCAGGACGGCTGCGGTGAATGCCATCGCAAGCAGGAAACTGCCACCGGCAGGAAACTGCCTTCTGGCGCGCCCGCTTCTGCCTGGCGCTGCGCGGGTGAGGGATAACCGGTTTTGGCTCTCATTCATTGCAGCCCGATGCTGCCAGACCGGATCGGGTGCGGCAACAAGATGATTTGCTGGCGCTGCTGCCCGGCAGGGTGCAATCAAATATTCATAGCCGCCAACTTGAGTTGGGGGTGATTTGTTCTGCGAAGGAATAGTCCGCCAACTGACGTTGGCGGCTACGACACGGTGATTCCTTGAATCAACCGTGTGCTGCCCGGGTCACGGCAGAACCAGCATCTCGGGCCGATAGCGCGCAATGAACTGGTTTGGCAGTTTGGGATCAAGCGAGCCCGGCAGGAACTTCTCGCTCCCCACATGGCCGTCGCAGAAGGCCGCGTTTGCTTTCCTGGCGTGCCGGAAATGGCCGTGGGGATAGTAGCTTGGGCCGGGGCTGTTCGTCGGGTTGTCGAGGTAGTACCACTCCTCGATCATGGGGTTTGATGGCGAGGCCGGCGCCTGGAAATTGTTAATTTGGGCGGCGTCGGCAAACAGGGCCGTCCCGGTCGGATCGGAGACCCGGTTGACGTCGCGGGAGAGGGCCGCACTCCCCGGGGCGAGCATCCCGTTGTAGCCGTAGCTGCATACCGGGGAGACGGCTTTGAGCTTGAATTGTGAGGGGTCGTAATTGAGTGCGGGGCAGAGCCTCGCCTTGCTGGCTGCCAGGTAGGGGTAAAGAACACCGGCGGAGAGATCCACCGGCCGCTGGCCTTCGGCACCATAGCCCAGCCAGCCGAACCAATAGAGCTGGCCGTTGTTCGTCGCGCCCGAATACCACGGATAGCACCTTCCGCCGTAATCGTCCCAATAGAGCTGGGTTGCCAACCCAAGCTGCCGCAGGCTACTGCTGCAATCGGCGCGCCAGGCGGAGGTCTTGGTCCGCGCCAGGGCCGGCAGCAGCAGCGATCCCAGGATGCCGATAATGGCGATGACCACAAGCAGTTCGATCAGCGTGAAAGCTCGGGAGGCGATGCGAGGGACGAAGCCAGCGATCCGGGTGGCCCGGATCCGCCCAACGACGGGTTGCCGGTGGTCGGATTCCCGTTCCCGGGGGTGGGGCTGGACGCAGTTGGCGTTTCGGCTGCTCATGGTTGTTGCGCACGCACGCGATAGAACGTGGATGGCGTAGCCGGGGCGCTGTCGTGCAGCAGCATGTAATCCTCAGCGCCGACAACATCCGGACAGGCAGGCTGCCAGCCGAGCAGATCTTCCGAGCGTTCGAGCCGGTAGGTCCAGTTGCTATGGGCATAAAACCGGGCCTGCCAGACGCCGCCGGGGTCCGGACCGGCAACCATGCGGGCGATGGGCCGGAGTCGGGCGGTGACAGCCAGGTTGTCCACCGTGCCGTGGGCGAGAACTGAATCGTAGTCATTCCCCGCGCTGCTGTAGCTGCTGATGGAGAAAGTGTCCACACGGAATGTGTCGGCGGGGGTGAACTGGCTGTTGGCGCGGCTGCCCAGTTCCAGGGGCGGAAAATCCCGAAGCGGGACGCCATTCGCGGTCACCGTCACAACCGCCGTCTCATTAGCTCCCGAGTAAACCATCTGGATGTGCACGGCCCGGTTCGTGGGCAACTCGGCCTCGAACGCGCTCACAAATGCGGGCGCATAGGCGAAGCTGTCGGTCCCCGGGATAAATGAGGGGACGCTGCTGGCCGGGGAAGGAAAGATCATGCCTCCGAAGTCGTAGTAGCCTGCGGTATAGTATGCAAACTCAGCCACGTCCGGCGCGCCGCCCCAGGCGCCTCGCATGAAGTTCGTGCTCGTGGCTTGCGCGAAACTGAGGAAGCCCAGCCCGATTTGCAGCGGCCCCGTCTTGCCCGGTTCAACTCCGCTGGCGATATCCCCCAGCCGCAGGTCAAACTCCAGGCTGAAATCGTCGTAGCGTGTCAGTGTGAATCCCAGCGCACGGTAGAAGTAGCTGTTCGGACGGGTGGAATCCCAGGTTACTTCGAAATTCCCGCCGGCCGGGTTCCATGCGAAAAGGTTTGTGTCCCCGAAGACAGCCCAACCGGCCTGCCGCGGATTGCTGGAGAAATCTTCGGTGAAAGTTATTGCGCGCGCGGGGTCCTGATTCGCCCAAGCAGCGATACATGCCAGCGGAAGGAACGATCTGATTTTCATCGGCTGATCTTTCAATGGCGCCGCAGAATCCGCGGCGCGGGTTAACGATTGAGAGACCAGCGCGGGGCCGGAAAGCAAAAAGCCTCCAGGCCCCGGCAAATCGGAGAATGAAGGCATTCAACCTGTCCCAACGCGCACTCACGCGCCGGGCTGGCCTCATCCTTCTCTTTGACGGAGAAGTTGGCCGCCTGGAGCGACAGGCAAAATGCCAGTCCACCCCGACAACCATGACGAGCACTGCCAAATAGATATCCTGACTTCAGGCTTGAAACCTCGCTCCCGCCTTCCCGGTCTCAAGTGAGACTAGTGGCTGTGGGAGTTTGTAGCCTGTTACAGTGGCGCAACCGTCCCCGATTTTCACGGGGTTCCCTGACATTTGGCGGTGATCCAGATGGACCCGGTGTCCATCGGTTTCAAAGAACGCGAGCACACTAGGATGCTTTGCGAACCTTGCCAAGAAGAATCTTCAGAAGTGCCGCGTAGTTTTCAAACCAGGACTTTTCTGTAGTTAGCAAAGCAGGACAGGTTCATTTTGGGCGATTGGTAAAGAGCAGTACAGGTTTCTCTGATTTGTTGGGTGGTGCGGCCAGGACGGAATGATGGCCGGTGG
>JAPLUA010000297.1 GCA_026397855.1 Verrucomicrobiota bacterium
CGATAGCCGGAAGAAGAACCGCAAGGCGCTCACCCCGCTGCTGGAAGCGAAGCTGAAGGAGCGGGAGACCGCCTACTGGGTCGAGTTGCTGAACAAGAACGACGTGCCCTCCGGCGCGATCCTGGGCCTCGAAGCCGCCCTGAACCAGCCGCAGGTGCGGCATCGGCAAACGTTGCAGAAGGTCGCCGTCGAGGGCGTCGGCGAGCTGCAGCTCTTCGGCTTGAGCGCAAAGCTGGAAAAGACGCCCGGAGGCATCAACACGCCCCCGCCCCGCCTTTCGGCCCACACCAACGAGATTCTAGGCGGCCTGGGCTACCCGGAGGCGGACCTCCGGCGGCTGAAAGAGGCTCGGGTAATATGATACGATTGAGCTTTTCCGTTTTAAGCGTTTCGCCCGGCTAACAAACCGTCCCTTTGCATCCCTCCCGCGCGGCATGAAAGCCCGGTTAACCGTTTTGTGGGTGGGAGCCATCCTCCTGGCCGCGCTTCCGGGAGGGCGGGCCAGCGAAGCTGCCGTGGTCCGGGTCGGCAGTGAAGTGGAGTTTCCCCCATACGCGTTCGTGGACAAAGACGGCCGGGCGGCCGGATTCTCGGTGGATCTGATCCGGGCGGTGGCGGAAACGATGAACCTGCAGATCGAGTTCACAACGGGAACCTGGGATTCGGTCTGGGGCCGGCTGGTGGCGGGTCAACTGGACGTTTTGCCCATCGTTGCCAAGCTCCCGGATCGCGCCCGACTCGTGGACTTCAGCCTTCCTCACACCGAGACCTACGATGCCTTTTTTGTGCGTCCGGGAAGCCCGGCGTTTGCGACGATCGAAGCCGCCCGGGGAAAGGAAATCGTCGTGATGCGCTCCGATGCCGCCCATCACTTCCTGGTGGAGCGGAAATTCCAGGGGCGGCTGATCCTGGTGGACACGATTCCCGCCGGCCTGGCCCTGGTGGCCTCGGGTCGGCACGATGCGTTCCTCTGCTCGAAGCTGATCGGGTCGCTCACCTTGCAGAAGCATAAAGGCCAGAGGCTGGTCGCCGGACCGCCGATTCCAGACTACAAGCGCATTTTCTCCTTCGCGGTGAGGAAGGGGAGCCCGGAGTTGGTGGAAAAGCTTAACGAGGGGTTGATGCTCATCAAAGCCAGCGGGGAGTATGAGCGCATCTACGACCGATGGCTGAGCATGGAAGATCCCTGGAACGAGTGGAAACGCTATCTGGCTCCGGCGGTGCTGGTGCTCCTTGCGGGCCTGCTGGCGAGCGCGATCTGGGTGGGGACATTGCGGCGCATGGTCCAAAGGGCGACGCGAGAGCTGGCCGAAAAGAATGAGCGGCTTCGCCAGATTCAGGATGGGCTGGAGACTGCGGTCGCGGAGCGAACGGCGGACCTCGAACTGGCCAACGCGAAACTGCAATCCGAGGTCGGTGAGCGGAAGCTGGCGGAGGCGGAGGTTAGATCAAGCCGGGAGAAGTTTCAGAGGTATTTTCAAATGGGCGCCATTGGGCACTGCGTAACCTCAGTGGAGAAGGGCTGGATGGAAGTCAACGATCGTTTGTGCGAAATGCTCGGCTATTCCAAACAGGAGCTCTTTCAGTTCTCGTGGTCCCAGTTGACGCACCCCGACGACCTTGCCGCCGACATCGCCTTATTCAATGATATGCTGGCGGGCAAACGGGATGTTTATGAATTGGACAAACGATTCATCTGCAAGGACGGCTCCATCCTTTACACCCGGCTCAATGTCGCGTGCCATCGTAACGCCGACGGCACGGTAGATTACTTCCTGGCTTCCTTGCTAGACATCACCGAGCGCCGACGGGCGGAGGAAGCTCGTGCCCGACTGTCGGCGATTGTCGAGTCTTCGGAGGATGCCATCATCGGCAAAGATCTGGACGGCCTCATCACCAGTTGGAATGGCGGGGCCGAAGAACTTTTCGGCTACAGCGCCCCCGAAATCGTGGGTACTTCCATCCGGCGGCTGATTCCGGCGGATCATCAGCCGGAAGAGGATCAGATTCTGGCGAAGATCCAAATGGGAGAAAGTGTGCAGCATTTTGAAACTGTCCGCCAGACCCGAGACGGGCGGTTGGTCAATGTCTCGGTCTCGGTCTCGCCCATCAAGGATACCACCGGCAAGATTATCGGCGTGTCCAAGGTGGCCCGTGACATCACCGAGCGAAAGAAGGCGGAGGCCCAGAGGGAAAGGCTTGAGGCGCAGAACCGGCAGTTGCAGAAGAGGGAAAGCCTGGGGCGCATGGCCGGGGCGGTTGCCCATCATTTCAATAATCAACTCACGGTGGTGCTTGGCAACTTGGAACTGGCCAACGTAGATCTGCCCAGAAACACCATCGCCGCCGACTGCCTGGCCGGGGCTACTCGAGCTGCCCAAAAAGCTGCCGAGATGAGCGGCCTGATGCTCGCCTACCTGGGAAAGACCTTTGAGAAACAAGAGCTCTTGAATCTTGCCGAGCTTTGCGGGAGCTACCTGCCCGTGCTGCAAGGGTCCATCCCCGGGACCATGAGGCTGGAGACCTTCCTTCCCGCTCCCGGCCCGGTCATCAAAGCCAATGCCGTCCAGATGCAGCAGGTAGTGACCAACCTGCTTACCAACGCCTGGGAGGCCTGCGGCCAGGAACGGGGCGACATACGCTTGGCCGTGCGGACGGTTTCGGCAAAGGATATCCCGGTCACCAACAGGTTCCCCCTGGATTTCCATCCAAAGGACCTCGCCTATGCCTGCCTGGAAGTGGCGGACACCGGCTGCGGGATTTCGCCCGGGGACATCGAGAAGGTTTTCGACCCGTTTTATTCGAGCAAGTTTGTTGGGCGGGGACTCGGGCTGGCGGTTGTGATGGGGATTACCGGGGAGCACGGCGGTTGCGTGACGGTGGAGAGCAAACCGGGGTGTGGCAGCGTCTTCCGGGTTTATGTGCCTGTGACTGCGGAGGCCGCGTGACATGCTGCACAACGCTTGAAAGACTCTCGTGTGATTTGACCTGATGCAACCCCACCCTTATGATGATTTGAGTATGAGGCAATCTCAAAACCTCGTAGCCGCCGACGTGAGTCGGCGCAATCCTGGACAATGGCGCGGACTGACGTCCGCGGCTACGGAGTTGTGAAAGGACCTCCCGTTTGACTCTTACAACCCCTCAACGAACCTATGACTATTGTTGAAAAGATCCTCGCCCGCGCCTCGGGCCTCCCTTCCGTGAAGGCCGGCGACGTGGTGGAACCGAAGGTTGACCTGGCAATGTCGCACGAGAATGCGGCGCTGGTCATCAACCAATTCCTCGAAATCTACCAAGGCACCCCGCTGCCCCCCAAAATCTGGGACCCCAGCCGCGTTGCCGTGATCTTCGATCACCGCGTGCCGGCCGAATCCTCGAAGACCGCCTCCAACCAGAAGAAGGTCCGCGACTTTGTCGGCGTCCAGGGCGTCGGCAAGTTCCACGACATCCGCGGCGATGTTGGTGGCATCTGCCACCAGATCCTGCCCGAAAATGGCTATGTGCGTCCGGGCTATGTGGTGGTGGGCACCGACTCCCACACTACCAGCCACGGCGCGCTGGGCGCCTTTGCGTTCGGCATCGGTGCCACGGAGATGGCGACCGTCTGGGCCCTGGGCAGTGTGCTCAATGTGGAAGTGCCGACCACGATCAAGGTGGTCGTGAAAGGCCGCTTCAAGAAGTTTGTGGGGCCCAAAGACCTCATCCTGCACCTCATTGGCAAGATCAGCGCCCAGGGGGCGAACTTCAAGGTGCTCGAGTTCCACGGCGAGACTATCAGCAAGATGTCCACCTCGGGCCGGCTGGTGCTGTGCAACATGTCCGTCGAAGCTGGCGCAACCGCCGGGATCGTGCCGGCGGACGAGGAGACAGCCCGTTATCTGCGCGAAGAGGCGGGGGTGACCGGCCCCATTGAGCCGGTCCTTCCGGACGCGGACGCCGCCTACGAGAGCGTGATCGAGATCAATGTGTCCAAGCTGCAGCCCCAAATCGCCTGCCCGCACACGGTGGACAACGTGAAGCCCATTGACCAGGTGGCCGGCAAGCGGGTCAACCAGATTGTCATTGGCTCCTGCACCAACGGGCGGCTCGATGACCTGGCCATTGCGGCCAAGATTCTGAAGGGCCAGAAGGTGGCACAGGGCACGCGCATGTTGATCTTCCCGGCCTCGGCCAAAATCTTCCGGCAGGCGCTCGGCAAAGGCTACGTTGGGGTGTTCATGCAAGCGGGCGCCGTGGTGATGAACTCCGGCTGCGGCCCCTGCCTGGGCATCCACGAAGGCGCGCTCGGCGACGGCGAAGCCGCCCTCTCCACCACCAACCGCAACTTCAAGGGCCGCATGGGCAACCCGAACTCCGAAGTCTATCTCTGTTCCCCTGCCGTAGCCGCCGCCTCCGCCATCACCGGCGTCATCACCAACCCCCGCAAGAAGTAGTCAACCCACGCATCACGCATCACGTTTCACGCCTCACGCAACCTATGCCCACCGTTGTTTTCAAAGTCGGCGATGATGTCTCGACCGACGTCATCTATCCCGGCCGCTACATGGCCACCGTCCTGCCCACTGAAACCCCCCAGTTCGCCTTCGCCGATGAGGCCGCCTTCAACGCGAAGCTCAAGGCGAAGCAGATTCCGCCCGGCAGCATCCTGTTGGGCGGGAAGAACTTCGGCTGCGGCTCCTCGCGCGAGCAGGCCGTGTCCTGCCTGAAGGGGCCGGAACTGATCATCGTGGCCCGGGATTTTGCCCGCATCTTCCTCCAGAACGGCATTAACCTGGGCTTGCGGATGATCGTCTGCCCCGACATTGAAGCCGCCGAGGGCGACGAACTGGAGCTGAGTGTGGACGCGTTGGTCAACAAGACCAGCGGCAGGCAGTTCAAGATCGAGCCGATGCCCAGGTCCCGGCAGGTCATCATTGACGCCGGCGGGCTGATAGCCTACACGCGCACGCGGTTGCAGCAGGCGGTTGTGTAGCCATAATCCATGCAGCAGATGCGGCGGATGACGGTGGCGGTGATCGGTCGGGCTTTCAGCCCTTAGGGTATTTCTGGGGCGATGCTCCTGGGGCGTTGCCCCAGGCTGGGATAGAGGCGGGCCCTTGGCCCTTCGGACTTCTGTGGCAATGGCGCACTGCTATTCCAGCTTGGGGAGACGCCCCAGGATAAGTGTTCTGACCGAATCCGCCCCGGCACCTTCCCCGGAGTTAGGCAAAAAAGGGCTACGAATTGCCAAATAATGCATAGCTGGAAACGCCGGGAAGCACCATTTTTTGCTGACTGTTAACAAGATAGAAACAAATAACGAATCTAATAAATCATGAATAAGATGCTCCTTATCGGCGCCGCCGTAATGGTCGCCGTTGTGACCGTGTCCGCCGCTGACGTCAAAGAGAACTGGGAAAAGAATTGTACCAAGTGCCACGGCGCCGATGGTAAAGGCGACACCAAGATGGGCAAGAAGCTCGAGATCAAGGATTTCACCGACGCGAAGTACCAGGCCTCCATGAAGGACGAGGAGATGCTGAAGGCCATGAAGGACGGCGTGAAGGACGGCGAGAAAGTCCGGATGAAGGCTGTGGAAGGCTTGAGCGACGACGACATGAAGGCGCTGGTGAAATTTGTGCGCGACTTCAAGAAGTAGATTTTGACGCGCCGTTGATTTATAGTTGCCCGGCTGCCCCCAACCGGGGGCGGCAAGCAACAACTGAGAGAACAACGAAGAGAACAAAGCCAAAATTATGAAGAAACTAATCGCAAGCAGCATGGCCCTGCTCGTCGCGGGCGCCGTATCGCTCCACGCCGCGGATGCCAAAGAGAACTGGGAAAAGAATTGCACCAAGTGCCACGGCGCCGATGGCAAGGGCAAGACCAAGATGGGCGAAAAGATGGGGGCCAAGGATTACACCGATGCCAAGGTCCAGGAAGGCCTGAAGGATGACGCCATGACCAAGGCCATCAAGGATGGCATCAAGGATGGCGAAACCACCAAGATGAAGGCCTTTGGCGATGCCCTGAGCGCCGATGAGATCAAGGCGCTCGTCAAGTTCATCCGCGACTTCAAGAAGTAGCGCATTTCCGGGCGTGAGTTCCGGTCAGTTGCAGGGGAGCCCTTGCGGGCTCCCCTTTTTTGCACCGGCAAGCTCATCGGGCGCGGATAATTGCTTCGGGTGACGCAAGAAATGATGATAAATCAGCAAATGAAGGGCAGCCATGACCGGGGCTGCGGCTTAATGCTATCGTACACGATTGCATAACAAAGCGTTTATGGTTGCCGCCCAGACAAACTAGACAGAGCTATGCGCCGCCTTTTGCACATGCCGCCTCAGATCTTTAGAATCCTCCTGCTCGTGGTCGGAGTGGTGACGGCTTACCTGATCGCGCGTTACTTTCTCACCCCGGCGTCCTTCGGCGAATATGGCTGGTATCGCGGCGAGGCCTTGGCTGAGCTGGCCGCGCGCGCCCCGATTTATGCCGGCAAGAAGCAGTGCGAGGAATGCCACTCGGACATTTACCAGAAGCTGATCAAGCACGAGCACAAGACCCTCTCCTGCGAGGGGTGCCACGGCCCGGGCCAGGCCCACACGGACAATCCCCGGAAGGATAACATAGACAAGAGCGGATTTTCCGCCTGCCTGAGATGCCACGAAGCCAGCCCGTCCCGGCCCAAGTTCCAGAAACAGATCACCATCAAGAGCCACTACACCGGGTCAAAGTGCACCGAATGCCACGTCCCCCACTCGCCTTTGGAGGTTCCATGAGCAACCAGCTTTCCCGACGCAGTGTTTTAGGAAAAGTCGGCGCCGCGCTGGCAGCCGTGATGTCCGTGCCCGCGGCCAAAGCCGCCAAAGCGGTGGTGCAGAAGGTCTTTGTCACCGCCGGCGCGCCCAAGGGCTACGATCCCTTCCAGCACAAGTGGCGCATGGCGATTGATGCCAACAGGTGCATCGGCTGCGGCCTCTGCGCCGAGGCATGCAAGACGGAGAACCTGGTTCCCGCCGGCCCCTATTTCCGCACCTGGATCGAGCGCTATGTCATCTCCCGGCCCAAGCCCGGCTCCGGCGAGGCACGCGGCGAGGTCTTTGTGGACTGCCCGAACGGCGGCATGCACGGGTTCCCCGAGCTGCCCGTCCCGAAGGAGGATGTCCTGCACTCCTTCTTCGTGCCCAAACTATGCAACCTTTGCGAGCATTCTCCCTGCGTCCAGGTTTGCCCGGTCGGCGCCACCTTCGATGCCCCGGACGGCGCGGTGCTCATAGACCCCCACTACTGCATCGGCTGCGGCTTCTGCATCCAGGCCTGCCCCTACGGCTGCCGCTTCTTCAACCACGCCACGAGGACGGCGGAGAAGTGCTCGCTTTGCTACCACCGCATCACCCGCGGGCTCAAGCCGGCCTGCGCCGAGGTGTGCCCCACCCAGGCGCGCATCTTCGGCGATCTGAAGAACCCGGTCCCGGACGATCCGCTCCAGCAGTTTTACCAGAACAACCGCGTCCAGTCCCTCAAGCCGCACCTCGGCACCGATCCGCGCGTGCTCTATGCCGGCATAGACAAGGAGGTCATGTAATATGACGGGCGAACTGACCAATGTGGTTGTCGAGGTGATGCCTCGCTTCGAGGGCTACGTCTATCCCAACGAAGCGACCCTGCAGCCGCTGTGGAGCATCCTGATTGTGCTCTACCCCTACATCACCGGCCTCGTGGCCGGCGCCTTCATCATGGCGTCGCTGGTGCGCGTGTTCAACGTGCGCGCCCTTGAGCCCGTTTACCGGATGTCCCTCCTGACAGCCTTCTCCTTCCTCCTCTGCGCCCC
>JAPLUA010000320.1 GCA_026397855.1 Verrucomicrobiota bacterium
GCGGGGGCTCTTAGCGATCCGAGGGGGCCAAGCAGGCTTGGAAGACCCCCTCCATTCCAGCCGCCCAGGCGGCTTTGGGCACCGGATTGGCCCGGGAGTGGGAGGACAGCGGCAGGCTTAATACAATTTCTATTAAGCTTACCGCTGTCTTACCCCTGTCTTACCGCTGTCTTACCGATGGCCCCTACGGAGCTGGCCGCCGGCGGGCGCGTGTTGGGGCCGCAGCCTGGACCGCCTGCCATGCCCCCGCAGCCGCGAGATTCCATAGCGTGTAGCCACCGACGTCAGTCGGCGCTCATTCTCAGGCCCGGAAGATGGCGCCGACTGACGTCGGCGGCTACAGCTTGTCGGTGTCTTGTACGGGCTGTGAGAATTCCGCGTTTAGACCGCAGCCCAGCGTGGCTATAATTTCCTGAGCACCTGGGCGGAGATCAGTTGCGCGGTGATCCCGGACTTCCCGGTCAAGCGCTTCCGGATAAGCGGGTCATCATAAGCCAGCTGAAGCAGCAAATTGCAGGGCACGATCACCAGTTGGAGTTCCTTTCCCGCTTCCGGAGCGAACCAGAGGTGACCTTCCGCATCCCGGTGCCAGGGCTGCTTAGAGGGCTCCGGTTCGAGCAGGCGCCACTCCCGCTCGCGGAGGAACTGAATGGGGCTATGTTCGGGGAACTCGTACTGCTCCATCGTGCTCTTTGCCGGCGGCCTTTTCCCCGGTAACTTGGCTCGTCTTTTCTCTTTGGAGGCTGCTGCACCCGATTCTGGCGGCTCCACCTTCGGCAGAATTGTGGACTTGATGAACCGCGCGAGCATCTCAAAATGTCGCCGGACTTCATCCCCCTCCTTGAAGCTCCGGGCTAGGACGCGTTTTGATTGGGTAACCGGTATGCTGACACCCCCCCGGAAATAGGACGGCTTAGGAGGCAGCCAGCGAGGTCAGGTGTTCCGGCTCGCCTTAGCTTGTTGGTGCTGGGTGTTGGGGGTGCTGGTGGAAAACGAAGGGGCTGACATGAACATCTGCAACCAACTTCCGTCAACTACCTGCGTCCATGTCAGCCGAAGCAATATCGCCCGGGTTTTCAGGATGTGAAATGGGGTTGGTGCCGGTGGTTTTTTGGGCGGTAAAAGGGGCGAGGAGATCACGACAATTGCTCAGGTGTTTCGGAGCTCCTTTTCTTATCTAGCCGGGGTTTGCCGCTGAAAATTGGCCTCCCTTGCAGGCTGTGTTCTGGTGTCAGTTTGGTTCTTCCGGACAGCTTTGAACGGCCTTAAACGGGAATGAGAAGTTTGAACGCGCTAGCAGTACGCGCTAGCAGTACGCGCTAGCAGTACGCCCATTTTGAGAGAGGGGAAAGCCGCGAAACACTTGATTCTATTGGGTGGGAGTGAAGTGGAGCGGGTGATGGGAATCGAACCCACGTGGCCAGCTTGGAAGGCTGGAGCTCTACCATTGAGCTACACCCGCGTAAGAATCATGGTATCGGCTCAAGGCTGGTTGTCAATGAGCCTTTGGCAGCCCCGGCAGGGTGGATTCAGGAAACCGTAACCGCCAAGGTCAGTTGGCGCTGATGATCGGTGCTGCGAGGGAATAGTGCGCCAACTGACGTTGGCGGCTGCGATGCCGTGGCCAGTTTGGGGCGGCCGCTGAACATGGCTTGCCTTTTGGGGGGCGACCTTCTTAGCTTGAGCCATGAGCAATAAACTGCACAAGCCGTTTCCGGTAATGGCCGCCCTTTTCGTGGTGGCCGCAAATCTACTCGCCAGCATTGAGGCCCGAACCGCAGAAACTCCCAGCGCGCTGCAGAGCGATCCCAAGGGTTGGAAAGACATCCTTCCCCCGGCGAATCTAAAGGGTTGGTACCGCGTGCCCGTGCCGCCCACGGGCCAGTTGGGCCGGGAACAGTGGCATGTGGATGCGAAGCAGAAGGTGTTGATCTGCGACGGGGACGGCGGGCATGACATGCTGCTGTTTGGAAAAGAGGTCGGCGACGCGGTGTTTCACCTGGAGTTCTGCTACACCAAAGTCGAGGGCCGGACGGGTTACAACAGCGGCGCTTACGTGCGCAATTCCAAGGATGGCGGGATATGGCATCAGGCGCAGTTCGGGGATGGGAAGGACGGCTTCCTGTTCGGCCAGACCCTGGGTGCGGACGGGAAGAAGAAGTCCTTTAATCTGAGCAAGCAGGTTACGGACATGCGGATAAAGCCGGCAGGCGAGTGGAACACGTTGGAGATCACGGCGCGGGGGAAAGTTCTGACCCTTTGGGTCAACGGCGCGCTGATCTGCCAGTTTGAGGATTGCGGCCCGGAGAAGGGGCATCTCGGCCTGGAGGGCGAGGGATACCGGATTGAGTTCCGCAATCTGAAAGTCAAAGCGTTGCGCTGAGGGCGTATGCAAAAACAACATTCCTGCCGCGGTTTGTGCACGAGAACCTGCTGGGCCGCTCTTGTTTCCGTTTTCCTGCTGGCCCCTGCGCCTGGCTATGCGCAACCCGACGGGAAGAAGGCGGGCGAATCTCTCCGATGGACTGATGCCCGCGACCTGGGTGTGGAGGGGCGGGGGTGGAGCGACACCAAGGCCTTCTTTGACCGCCTGCCGGCCAGGGCCGAAGGCACGGTGCCCAAATCGGTCTGGGGTCTGAGCCACCAGTCGGCCGGAATGCTCCTCCGGTTTGAGACGGACGCGACGGCGATCAGCGTCCGCTGGTCGCTCACGTCCCCCTCGCTGGCCATGCCGCACATGTCGGCCACCGGGGTCAGCGGTGTGGATCTCTATGTGAAGACCGATTCCGGCTCATGGCGCTGGCTGGCCGTGGGACAACCCCGCGAGCAGACCAACCAGGTTCAACTGGTCAAGGATCTCAGCCCGGCTCGCAGGGAATACATGCTTTATCTGCCGCTCTATAACGGGACAGCTTCCCTCGCGATTGGCGTTCCGCCCGGGGCTGCGCTGGCTGCCGCCGGGCCATGGGGGGGCCGTGAGCGCAAGCCGGTGGTCTTTTATGGGACCTCTATCCTGCAGGGCGCCTGCGCCTCGCGGCCAGGGATGGTGCATAGCGCCATTCTCGGGCGGCGTTTCCAGTATCCGACCATCAACCTGGGCTTCTCCGGCAGCGGCAAGATGGAGCCGGTTATGGCGGAGTTGCTGGCCGGGCTTGATCCTTCGGTGTATGTGCTGGATTGCCTGCCGAACATGAGCGCCGAGATGGTCGCCGAGCGGGTCGAACCTTTCGTGCGCACGCTGCGCAGCGCGCATCCGCAAACACCCATCGTGCTTGTGGAGGACCGGCGCTGCCCGAACGGGTTTCTCGTCGAGGGGAGGCGCAAGGGCAACGACGCGAACCATGCGGCCCTTCGCGCCGCTTTTCAGCGCCTCAAGAAGGCCGGGGTCAGGAAGCTCTACTACATTCCGGGCGACGCGCTGCTTGGGGAGGACGGAGAAGGCACCGTGGACAACTCGCACCCGAACGACCTGGGATTCATGCGCCAGGCCGATGCCTTCGCCAAGGTGCTGGGGCCATTGCTTCGCAAATAGGCTTCATCACCAAACGCACATTGGGTAGGGGCGCTTCGCCGAGGCGCCCCACGTTGCTCCCAGTTTAGCCTTTTTCTCGGTCGCAAACTTGTGTTGAATAGAGGCAGCTATGAACCAGACGCACCCGCTGACTACGACAGCCTTCGAACTGCCCGGCTACCGGACGATCAAATCCTTCGGTGTTGTGCGGGGGATCACTGTGCGTTCCCGGTCCATCGTCGGCAACATCGGCGCGGGCATCCAGAGCCTGTTTGGGGGGAACATCTCGCTTTACACATCGCTGTGCGAGCGGACGCGTGAGGATGCGTTCAACCTGATGCTCTCGCACGCCGGGCAGATGGGCGCCAATGCCGTCATTGGAGTCCGCTACGACGCCACCGAGCTGTCGGCGGGGATCACCGAGGTCCTGTGCTACGGCACAGCGGTGCACGTGGAGCGGACGGCGTAGCAGATAGTGAACTGAGCGGGTGATTGCCGCCATGAAGAGCGATCCTTCGATCTTTTGGCATCCAATCCTCCGCTCGCAACCAGAAAGCAAACATGGCCGGACATAGCAAGTGGGCAAAGGTAAAGCATTTCAAAGGGGCGATTGACGCCAAGCGCGGGAAGATTTTTTCCAAGCTGAGCAAAGAGATCACGATCGCCACCAAGCTGGGCGGCGGCGATGCGGCGATGAACCCGCGGCTGCGGATGGTGCTGCTCAAGTGCCGCGGGGCGAACATGCCCAACGATAACATTGACCGTGCCATCAAGAAGGGGACCGGGGGCGGCGAGACGGCCAGCTTCGAGGACCTGACCTACGAGATCTACGGGCCGCAGGGCGTGGCGCTGCTGGTGGAGGTGAGCACGGACAACCGGAACCGCACCGCCTCGGAGATCCGGAGCATCGTGACCAAGAGCGGCGGCAGCATTGCCACGGCTGGCTCGGTGAGCCGGCTGTTCCAGCGCAAGGGGCAGATCATCATCCCGCGCGAGTCCGCTAACGAGGACCAGGTCATGGAGCTGGCGCTGGAGGCGGGCGCGGAGGATTTCAAAGCGGAGCCTGAAGGCTATGAAATCATCACAACCCCGGCGCAATTCGAGGCCGTGCATAAGCAGATCGAGGCCAAAGGGATCAAGCCGGCGGTCGCCGCCGTGACGGAGCTGGCGACCCTCACCGTGCCCCTGGCGGGCGAGCAGGCTGCCAGCAGCGTCAACAAGCTCATTGATGCCCTCGAAGATCACGAAGATGTGAAGGAAGTCTATTCGAATGCGGACTTCCCTGATTAGACGACACAGGTGATGAAGGTAAAGCCGCTGAGGGAGGACAGCTTTGTCGCACGAGTTCTGGCCGGGCTGGCCGGCGTCCTCGTCCGCCACCGCCGGCTTTTTCTCTATCCGCAACTGCTGCTGTTCGTTCTCAGCGTAGTTTATACGGTCAAATACCTCGAGTTTGACACCAGCCGGAGCAACCTGGTCGGCGCAAACAAGAAATACCACCAGAACTTCCTGCGGTTCAAGAAGGAGTTTCCCACGCAGGACGACCTGGTGGTGGTGGTGGAAAGCGACGATCGCGAGAAAAGCCGACAGTTTGTGGAGCGGCTGGGCGCCAGGCTCGAGGCCGAGCCCAAGCTGTTCCACGACGTCTTCTACAAGGGTGATCCCAAAATGATGGGGACCAAGGCCCTGCTGTTCTTCCCTGAAAGCGATCTGGCCGACCTGACCACCACGCTCAAGGATTACCGGCCGTTCCTGATCCGGTTCACCCAGGCTACGAATCTCACCTCGCTGTTCAGCATGGTGTGCACCCAGTTCCGGACCGCCAAGCGGGAAACCAACGCGGAAAACCAATCCCTGGTCAAAGCGCTGCCGGCGCTGGAGCGAATTGTCAGGCAGGCCAGGGATAGCCTGCTGCGCCCGGGCACGCCGCCGTCGCCGGGAATCACCGCCCTCTTCGACGCAAGCGGCGAGGCGGAGCAGCAGATGTATATCACCTTCGGCGGCGGACGCATCTACCTGGTGACAGCGCAGGCCCCAACCGAGGAGCTCAATGGCGACGCCGTCGTCCGGCTGCGCCAGCTGGTGGCGGAGACCAAGGTCGAGGTTCCGGGCCTCAACGTCGGAATCACCGGCGAGCCGGTGCTGGAGCTGGACGAGATGGCCCAGTCGCAGAAAGACACCGCGGTGGCCGGGGTCGTGTCGCTCGTGCTCAGCGCCCTGATCTTCATCTACGGCTACCAGGAAATGGGTCGGCCCATCAAGGCCACGTTTTGCCTGATCATCGGGCTGGGCTATACCATGGCTTTTGCCACGTTCACGATCGGGCACCTGAATATTCTCACGATTACCTTTGTGCCGATCCTGATCGGGCTGGCCATTGACTACGGGGTGCATCTGATTTCGCGGTACGAGGAGGAGCTGCGCCGGGGCCGGAGCCAGGAAGCGGCCCTGACCAAGGCGATGGTGTTCACCGGCCAGGGCATTTTCACCGGCGCGTTCACCACC
>JAPLUA010000433.1 GCA_026397855.1 Verrucomicrobiota bacterium
GTCGGAGCCAAGCGAATTGGTCGTATGCCAAAGAAAGTAGAAAATGCCGATGAGCCGGTCGCTGCGCAGGGGGCCGAACTCGGCGTGGCCGGGCAACGTGCGACTCAAGGCATCCGTCGCGACCCAGGTGTCCTGCATCAAGTCGGTCATCGGGCTGCCCGTCGTGAAGGAAAACACCACGCCCTTCGTGGCCGCCCCGCTGGCGTTGACTCCGTCCACGCGCCAATAGTACGTCGTGTTCGGGAGCAGGCCGGAGACAGCGTTGGTCAGGTTCGCGGTCCGCCCCTGGTAAATGCCGGACGTGTTCGTCGTGGCGGAGAAGACTGCGTTGGAACTTGTGCCGAGGAACACGTCGTAAGCCGTGGCGCTTACAACCTCGACCCACGATAGCGCCACCGGCGAAGCCAGGTCCATAGGCAGCGCGTCGCCGGCGGCGGGCGCGAGCTGGCCCGCCAGCACGCGGAAGAGGACATAATGCGGCGTCGTGGTATCCACGACAACCGTTTTACCGGCGGGTGCGCCGCTGACGGCGAGGCTATTATTCACCAGTGTTCCGGAATACCACATTCCTGTGTAAACCCCTGAGCTGAAGCCGCCCAGGTCGGACAGTTGGAGCAGGCCATCAAGCGTCAGGTTGCCGTTGATCTTGAGCAAGCCGTTCGCCGCATTGTTGGTGGCGCCAAGGCCAAAGGTGAAGGTGGCGTTAGGGCCAGCAGTGCAGCCCCCGACGGTAAGCGTACCCGAACCCGCGTTCCCGACCAGTAGGGTTCCACCATCCTGGAGGGAAACCGTGCCGCCTATGACTCCCGTTCCGGAAAGCGTGGTGCCGCTGTTGGCCGTGACAGTTCCAGAACTCTTAATTGAGCCATTCACAACCAGAGTTCCGGCGTTGATGGCGGTTGGTCCGGAGAACGTGTTGGTCCCGTTCAGGGTGAGGATGGAGCCGCCTTGCTTGTTGAACGGGTTGGACGCGGGGGTCACCGTTAAGTTCCCGTTCAAGGTCAGGTTCTTCCCACAGAAAATATCGCGCACGTTCGACCCGCCGGCATTGAGCATGACGTTGCCGCTAACCGTGAGGTCGCCAGCGGCGACGCCATTGGCCGTGTTCCAGTCTATGATCCAGCGGATGGTGCGAATCTCAAAATCGTTGGTCAGCGTGCGCGTGCCGGCCGGCTGAAACCAGACCTCGCCATCCCCGGGGTTGGCGCCGACCAGGATTTTGCCGGTGCCAAAGGCGCGGTCATGGCCGACGGAAACACGACAGTCACTGCCAGTCAGAATGGTGTTTCCGGAATAGAGATTGGCCGCGTTCAGTTGGAGATAACTCGTGCCATTCTTGCTAAACCCATTCGTTCCGGCCACGACCGCGTTAAGCGCGGCCGCCTTGCCGCTAGCCAGGCCGCTCACGCTGATCGCCGGGATCGAGCCGCCTAGAGTCAGCGCTGAACCTGAGGGCGTGCCCGCGTTGATAACCCAGCTCGCCGCAGATCCGTTGGCGGTATCGCTGAAGCTGAGGGCGTTGACCGTTTGGCTGCCATCGAGCGTGACGCTCGAATCCACAGTCATGTCCAACGTGTTGAACGCGGCCGTATCATTGGTAGTGGAGGGCAAGGTCCCGCCCGACCAATTCGCCTGGGCTGCCCAACTTCCCGAAGCGTTGCCGCCTGAGTTCTTGATCCACGTAAAGGTCGCGGCTGACAGTTGCGCCCCGGCCAGCAGCAGCAAAACCAGGCCGAGTGGCATCGCCCCTCTTGCACGTTCAAATCTCATGGACAAACTTTAGCTTCTCTTTGCCGCTGGTGAGAAGCCTGATTCCGGTTCGCGGAAGCTGCGAACGGCTAGCTTTGAAAACCGCTGCCCGCGCTCGGGCCGGGCTTTTGGCTGACGGGCGCGTCTGGCCTGTCGGGACAAGTTGCGGAGGCAGGCGATGTTCGCCTGGTCCTCACTGGTCAACAAAAACAACCTGGCGCGTTGCGCGGTCTATGGCCACCTTCTTGCCTGGCGGCGCGGCAGGCAACCGCTTGCCTTGAAGGGTTGGGAAGTTGGTCAACTCGCTGACATCGGATGGGAAGCCACCCTTGGCCATAACCCAGGTCTGCAAGGCCCGATTCAGTTCCGGCAGGCTTGCCTCCGGCCCTTTCTGGGCGCCTTTGGAACATCCGGCCGCCGCGAGACCCATCAGAACACAAGAGAGGAGTATGGGCTTGAACATGAAAGCAACACGCATTAAGGGCTCATGGACAGATGATCCCGCGCCCACAGAGCCGAATCGTTGATGCGCGGATACTTGTAGCCAGCGGCGCTATTCTTCA
>JAPLUA010000663.1 GCA_026397855.1 Verrucomicrobiota bacterium
GGGCCGCACTGGCTTTTGCGATGTCATCAGGAAGGCTGGGTTGAACTCTGGCGCCCGCGCTGTTCCCGGTCCATCAACTGAATCCGCCTTCGGGCGGCGAGCGCTTGGGGCGTTTTGGGAAACTCGCGGACCAGACGTTCCAGGACCTCCCGGGCAGCCGCAGAATCGTGATGATACTTCAGGTGCCAGGCGGCCATCAGGCCGCACCATTCGGCGCGGCGGGCTTCTGGCTGGTCCGGCATTTCCAGCAGCAAGGTGATCTGCTCGATCCCCTGGTCCGCCCGGTCCAAGTGCTCGGCGAACAGGCGGGCCAGGGTCTCGCGGGCCGGGACGTTGTTCGGGTCTTGCTTGAGCTTCTCGACGCATTCATTGGCACGCCGGGCCGCCCGGTGCCGCTCCAACGTCGAGCCTGGGGCGGGCGGTTCCTCGTCCAGGCTGTCGCCGAGCGCGGGCAGGGGAATGGGTTTTGCCACCTGCTGCTCGCGGAGTTCTTCTGCGGTCGTTGGCAGTTGATTGATGCGGAGCTGCGCCATGTGGGCGAGATGGGTGCCTTTGAGGCGGTCACAGATGATTTGCAGCGACCACCGGGCGGCCTCGGGGTTGCCGCCTGGTTTCAAATGCCAATCGGCCAGCCGGTGCAGGGCAACGGACATCTGGGACTTGCTCGTCCCCGGATGGCTGCAAGCCTCCAGGACCGTCTTCTCGGCTTCCCTCAGGTCGTGAAAATGGATCGCAGTGAGCTCGGCGAGCATCATCCAGCCTTCGAAATCATCCTCGCACTTTTCCAGCTCGCGGATGATTTCCCATTCGGCCTCGCTATACTTCCCCATCTTCATGCGGGCGATGGCGCGCGCGTAGAGCGGGGGCCGCTTCATCCGCTGGAGGATGTCGGGTGCGCGGCCCGCGATCGGGGCGATGACGGCGGCGGCGGCCAGGCCCAGCACCGGCCAGCCGCCGAAAAAGACGAGGACCAGGGCGGGCAGCGCCACGCCGATGCCCCAGGTCCAACACAGAGCCTTGAACTCGGAGCGCACCTCGCCTTTGATGCCGGCCGCGGCTTGCGCGACCGCCCAGCCGAGCGTTGCCGCCGTCCAGGTCGGACCCATGACGGCCAGCCCGGCCAGGAGCACCTCGAAAAAGGCCGCCGCCCAGCCCCTGCCGCTGTTTTGCGCGATCTGCACCTGCGGCATGAACGGTTGCAAGTTCCGGGAGATGCCTACGTTCATAACGGCCCAAATGATCATGGGAACCATGAGCCCTTTGATGATCCAGAGGCGAAGCCACCGGACCTGCTCCGGCCGCGCCGGCTCGGGCGTGAGCCGGATGGTCAGCATCCAGGTGGCGCTGACCAATATGGTGCCCATGCTGAATAGCAAAACGCAAATGACGATGGCTCCGCTCACGGTTCAATGCTTCCCGTTCATCTCGCACCTGGCGCGGCCGCGTGGCTGCGGACAGCTTCACAAACTGGTCGAGCCGGGGTGCCAAGTAAACCAGATTCAACCCTGCCAAAAAGCGGCATTTGCGCAAAATGTATTGGACAGAAGGCGGGACCTGCCGCTGAATGGTGCTCGAGATGAAAACGAAACTATTGACTCTAGTGTGCGTGTTGGCGGTAGGCCTAGGGAGTGTGACTCCGTGTATGGCGTCCACCGATAGCGGACCGGTGGAAGTGGTCGCCGATGTCCTGATTGTCCGCCCCGGCTGCTTTGTGGCGACGGTGCTCGGCTCGGCGTTATTCGTGGTGGCCCTGCCCGTCGCGGCAATCTCGCGGAGCATCCCGCAGGTTGCCCATACGCTGGTGGTCGTGCCGGCCCAGGCTACCTTCAGCCGGCCGGTGGGTGATATGGACGCGCTGGCGGACAATTAGCCGCGTTGGTTCCTGCCCGCCCGCTTCATCGCAGGTGAGCGCGGTGAGCGGCGGCCCAGCTTAC
>JAPLUA010000456.1 GCA_026397855.1 Verrucomicrobiota bacterium
GAAGGCTGCCTGCATGTTGCGCTCGCTGATGACTTTATCCCAGAGTCCAAATGTCTCCAACCACCCGACGGCGATGGCACAGCCTTTTTCTTTCGCTCACTGTTTTCTTCAGCATGCGCTCATTGCTCCGTTGGCCTGCTCCGCCTTGGGCGAAGCTCTTCCAGTCGTGGAAGCGTGGGCTACAGCGCGGACTTCGCTCAGCGCTCGCAGGCTCGTCCCACCGTCTGGCCGAATCGAGTTCAGCTTGTCTCGTGTCTTCACGAATCTCTCTTTACGGACTGGCAGTTCACCTCCAGCAGTTCCCCACCCCGTGTCGCCACGACGCAGTAGCCTTCGGTCACAGGCCGGTGATGCTTCGGCCTGACGGGGACTTTCACCCCGCCATGTAAGCACCCTCACAGGCGCACGAGCGCGGACATTCTTGTCCGGCTGGAGCTTGCCAACGGGGTCGAGGCGGACAAGAATGTCCTCGCTCCTATCGCATTGTTGCATGTCGTCGGATAACGTGAGTTGCGCCCTGCGCCCAGGGACCGCCTGCGGAAGGCTCGACTCGCCGGCTGCCAGGCTCTAATGTGCTCGCTGTGTTAGCGGCGCTTTTTTGCACGGTTCTCTTCTCCATCTCCATCACGTGCGGCCACAGGTCGGCCAAGCTCATCGGCGGTGCAGAGGCCAATTTCTGGCGGCTCAGCCTGGCCGGCTTGCTGCTCGGCACCCAGCGGGGTTATCGGCATAGGGATCGGCGACCTGGCCTTTTTCCAGACCTTGCCACGGGTCGGGTCAAGGCTCACATCCCTCCTGATAGGCTGCCTGAGCGCCCCGCTGGCGGCGCTTATCGAGTGGCTGTGGCTGGGAACCGCACTCAGCCCGACGCAGATTCTCTGGGTCCTGCTCACGGTCGCAGGGGTCGGGATCGCGCTCATGCCGGGGGAGCACGTGCGCTGCACCCGGCGCGAACTGCTGGTAGGAACGCTGTTTGCGGTTCTGGCCTCCCTGTGTGGAGCCGGCGGCGGTGTTGTAAGCCGCAGGGCCTACGAGGTGGCTGAGGCGGCCGGCCAGCACATTGACGGCGGGAATGCCGCGTTTCAGAGAGTCCTCGGCGGGCTGCTCCTCGCCGGGCCATCCCTCCTCTTCGTCAAGCGCCGCGCGTTCAGGGTGCAAGCTCACGCCCCGCCGGCACTCGTGGCGGAGGCTTCCCGAAAGAAATGGCGCGGCGCCTGGCCCTGGGTGCTGGTGAACGGCTTCGCGGGCCAGACCCTGGGCGTCAGTTTCATGCAGTGGTCGCTCGCAACCACCCCGGCGGGGATCGTCTTCGCCATCCTCGCAGTCACCCCCATCGTCATCATCCCATTCGCCTTCGTCCTGGAGCATGAGCGCCCTACCCTTCACTCGTTGGTCGGCGGCGCCATCGCGGTGGGTGGAGTTGTCGCGCTGGCTTTGTCGAGGTGAGGGGGGGGTGATGCGTGATGCGTGAAACGGGCTGGCATCCCGCCGACTGCGTGCCATGGGTTCGGCGGGATTTACTTGGGCTGCGAAAAGGGGGCTGCGGGACCTTGTCCCCAGAACTGGTGACTGGCAGGGGACAGGATGTCTGTTAGGTTATTGGCGTGTTAACGATGCAAGTGTGTGGCATCGGGTAGAAATTTGAGTTTGTTCTCTGTGTTGAATGTGTCGGAAAGGCCGGGTGCAAACCCGGCCTTTCTGTTTACAGGGAAGCCCGCAGCCAACAAACGCCACACCGGGAACAGCGGAGTCGTCTCCCTCGCCCCTTTATTGCGACCAGGGACATGCAAGCCCCATCGGCTAGAGCAACCGCAGCGCACCCCTGCGGCATTCCTGCCCTTCCTGCCGATTGATCCCCGCAATCAGCGCTTCGCCCTGAGCAGCGGCTTGAGATGCCTGATCGAGCGCTCGGCCTGCTCGACGGTGCCGCACTCGACGGAGAGGACGATGTCGCGGACGCAGTCGCGCCGGATGATCTGGATGATCTTCGCCCAGTCGATCACCCCGTCGCCGCAGGCACAGCCGACGGGCGTGCCGGTGACCTTGCCACGCTCGGCGCCGCCTTGCTGGACGGAGATATCCTTGGCGTGCAGGTGCACGAGGCGTTTGGCCACGCGCTTGAGCCACTCGTAGGGGTCGTGCCCGCAGAGGAAGGCGTTGCCGGTGTCAAAGTTGATTCCGATGTTCGGGCTCTTGACCAGTTTCTGAATGCGGTCCAGGCCGTCGGGGTGCTTGCTGTATTGCTGGTGGCACTCGAGACCGATCAGAATACCACGCGGCTCGGCGACCCGGGAGGCTTCCATCAGCGTGTAGCGCATGAGGACGAAGTCCTCGGCCTCGGTGCTCCACGTGGCCTTGGGACCTTCGTCGGTGTTGACGACCGGCGCGCCGCATTCAGCGGCAAAGCGGATGGCCTGCTTGAGGTATTCGGTGCCGATCTCGGGCTTGGTCAATGGCGTGTGGGCGGACAGGCCGGAGAGCTTCACACCGGCCTGTGTGCAGGCGCGGCTGAGGCGCAACGGGTCGTCGAGCATCGAGACGCTGTGGAAGTAGCCGGCCTCGCTGAGCAGCTCTCTGCCCCAATGGACCATCGGCTCGACATGCGTGTAGCCGAGTTCAGCGGCTTTCTCGACGCCCCATTCAAAGGGCTTGTCGTGGTGGCGGATGAATTCGAGGTTGATGCCAATATGGATTTTGTTCATAAAGATCTACTTGTGGGCGGGTTGAATGACCGGCGGCAGCCCTGCCGCCCATGCGCAGCCGCGCCGGAAAAGTTCCTGCACCTCAGGGGCGCTCAGCGCCTTGGCGTCGTGGCCGAGCGGGCAGTGGAAAGTCCGCCCCTGGCCATACTGCGACACAAAGGCCATGGGATAATACTTCCCGTCCACCTTGGACCTGGAATGCGCCACGATCTCGATCGGGTGATCGCCCACCAGGCAGGTGTAAAGCTCGTCCTCGG
>JAPLUA010000445.1 GCA_026397855.1 Verrucomicrobiota bacterium
GGTGACGATGGCCTACTCGCTGAACGCCTTCAACGCCTGGGAGGGCTACATCGTCTGTTTCAACGGCACGAAAGGCCGGCTCGAGCACAAGGATGAGGAAGTGGTGTATATCAACGGCGACGGTTCCGTGCCGGGCGCGATCAAGAAGGAAGGTGCCTACATCCGCATCTACCCGCTGCGCGCCGCGGCTTACGAAGTCCCGGTGTGGAGCGGCGAAGGGGACCACGGCGGCGGCGACGCGGTCATGCTGGACGACCTGTTCCTGCCGGAGAAGCCGGCGGACAAGTATCTGCGCGCGGCAGACCATCGCGGAGGGGCGTACTCCATCCTGACCGGCATTGCGGCCAACCATTCATTCGTGAGCGGCAAGGCGGTGCAGATCGCGGACCTCGTGCCGGGAATCCCGCTGCCGGACTATCCGGCCATGCCGTCGCACACTGAGCCGGTGCCGATGCCGCCCAGAACATGAACGCATGATGACGTGATGATTCAACCCAATTCCAGCCGCTGGCGGGCGCGGATTCGCTGCCTGCTTCGTCTCGGCGCGGCGTTGCTGCTGCTGCTGGCACTGGCCGTGGCCCGGCGGAGTTACTTTGCCTTTCGGGACCGGATGCCTGGCTACGCTCTGGACCTGGAGGTGGATGACAAACCTTCCCGCGCCGCGCCCCGCCCGCTGCGCGCCGGTTTCGCGCGGGTGAAGATCAACCCCGATCTCGCCAACCCCCAACGCCCGGTATATCTGGCTGGCTTCAACTCGAACCGCAAAGCCACCGCCATCCATGACGACCTTTGGGCCATCGCGTGCGTGCTGGACGACGGCCACACCCGTCTTGGCCTGGTGGCGCTGGACGCCATCGGGTTCTTTCATGACGACGTGGTGCGGGTGCGCCAACGGCTTTTGGCGGACTGGAAACTGAATTACACAATAGTTTGTTCCACCCACAATCACTCCACCCCGGACCTGATGGGGCTGTGGGGGCCGCACCCGCTCCGCAGCGGCGTGGACCCGCGCTACCGCGAACAAGTCATCGCCGCCTGTGTGACTGCCCTGGGCGGCGCGGTGTCCAACCTCCAGCCTGCGCGGCTCGCCGTGCATGAGATCCCCTGTCCCAGCGAGGGCCTGGTGGCCGATGCGCGTCCGCCGCGCGTATTCGATCCGGACATCCGCGTGCTGCATTTCATCCATGCGACCAATGACACCACGCTCGGGACGGTGGTCGGCTGGGCGAACCATCCCGAAACGCCGTGGTCCAGGAACACGGAGATTACCTCGGACTTCTGCGGCTACCTTCGCGACGCGCTGGAACACGGGGTGACGGTGGACGGCCAGACGGTGGCCCGCGGCTTGGGTGGCGTTCACCTTTACGTCAATGGGGCCATCGGAGGGTTGATGACCACCTCGCCGGGCGTCAACGTCCACGATCCCTATCTCGGTCAGGACTTCCAGAAACCATCCCATGAAAAAGCGCGCGCCGTGGGCCACCAACTCGCCTCGCGGATTCTGCCGAGGTTGAGTTCCTCCGACCTCCCCCTGGCGGAATACGCGCCCCTGAGCATCCGCGCCCGGACGATTGGAGTGCGAGTGGACAACAATCTGTATCTGGCGGGTGGATTTCTCGGCTTGCTGGATCGCGGATATGTGGGTTGGCGCACGGTGCGCAGCGAAGTCGCACTCGTGACGGTGGGCGAGGCCAGCCTCGCCTGCGTGCCGGGCGAGCTGTACCCCGAAATCGCCAACGGCGGCATTGAATCGCCCGCCGGCGCGGACTACGCGATCCAGCCGGTGGAAGTGCCGCCCTTGCGCGAGTTGATGCCGGGCCGGGTCAAGTTCCTGTTTGGCCTGGCCAACGATGAGGTTGGTTATCTCCTGCCTAAGACCCAATGGGATCGCCAGCCACCCTTCACCTACGGCGCCAGGAATGCGCCCTACGGCGAAATCAACTCGTGCGGACCGGACGCGGCCGGCAGCGTCCACGCCGCGCTAGCGAAACTCTGCCGCGCCGCCGCCGCTGCCCAGCCGGCCTCACGGCAGCAGGATGCAAAGTTACCTTGAACGCTATGAAAATATTCTGTCCCCGGCGCATAGGGACATTTGCCTCTGGCAATAGGTCTTGCTTCCCCACGGGGCCGGCAAAATCATGGGCGCATGCTTAGTTCGACTTCGGTGACTTCGACCGCGAAGGCCCCGCTCCTCGGTGGGGTGAGGGCCGGTGGCGGTGTCCGCAAAAGCTACCTGGGCCTGCTGCTGCTGGTGGCCGGCATGGGCGGTCTGCTGGCGGGGATTGACTATGGCATCATCGCCGGAGCGCTGCTCTACCTGGACAAGACGATTCCCATGAGCGCGGCGCAGCAGGGGTTTATGGTTTCCATCTATGTGTTCGGCGGGGTGATCGCCTCGCTGTTCGCCGGCACGCCGGCGGATGTGCTGGGGCGCAAGAAGATGATGGTGCTGGCCGGCCTCATGTTCGTGGTGAGCATCCTGCTTATTTTCGTTTCCTCGGGCTACCTGGCGCTGCTGTCGGGCCGCATCCTGATGGGCCTTTCCGGGGGTGTGGTCTGCGTGGTGGTGCCGCTCTACATGGCGGAGTGCCTGCCCGCGGCCATGCGGGGGCGCGGCACCTCGGTTTTCCAGTTGCTCCTGACGCTGGGCTTTGTGCTGGCGGCCTTCATTGCGACTTACTTTGCGGACGTTCACGAAGCCGCGGTCAAGGCCGCCCTGGGCGCTCCCGAGAAGATATTCGCGGCGGACGACGCGGCGTGGCGTCACATTTTTCTCACGGCCTGCGTTCCCGGGATCCTCTTCACTCTGGCCGCGTTGATGGTGAAGGAGTCTCCTCGCTGGCTTTTCCGCCGACACCGCGTCGAGGAAGCCCGGCGGATTCTGCGCTTCACCCTCAGCGAGGAACAAGCCTCGCTGGAGATAAGCGAAATGCGGGAGCGCAGCGGGCAGGGGAGCGCCGAAAAGGAAGGCGGCGCTGTCGCCGCCTCCGCTTCCGGATCACTTTTGCGACGCAAGTATGTCGTGCCCTTCGTGCTGGCCTGCGTCGTGCTGGCCTGCAACCAGGCCACCGGCATTGGCTCCATCCTGGCCTATGCCGCCAGGATTCTCCAGGGCGCCGGCCTGTCCGAGAAACAATCCGCCTTCAATCTCCAGCTCATCACGGGCATCAATTGTGCCGTCACCCTGGTGGGGGCGCTGCTCGTGGACAAGCTGGGACGCAAGATTCTGCTCTCCATCGGCACCGGCGGCATCATCATCTGCA
>JAPLUA010000109.1 GCA_026397855.1 Verrucomicrobiota bacterium
CGGTGACCCAGAGCGTGGCGATGGATGTGGCGCTTAGCCTGGGCACCCATGAGGTGGTGCTGGGAGCCGTTGACGGTGCCGGCAATGCGGCTTATTGCGCGATCAGCGTGCTGGTGGTGGAAACGGCGCCCCTTTCGATCACCTGTCCGCTCGACGTGACGGTGAATGCCGATACCGGGATGTGCGCGGCCACCAATGTGGATTTGGGTGTTCCGGTGATAATGGCCAACTGCGGCGTGACCTCGGTGACCAACAGCGGGGCCGTCAGTTACCCGGTGGGAACCAACCTGGTGACGTGGACCGTGACCGACAGCAGCGGGAACAGCAATAGCTGCCAGCAGCGGGTGATCGTTCTGGACAGCGATCCGCCGGTGATCGCCTGGTATCTGACCAACGTGGTGATGGCGGCGGGCACGAATTGCCAGGCGCTCATGCCTGATCTTACGGGCACGAATTACATTCTCGCGCATGACTACTGCGGTTCCGTGACCGTGACGCAGAGCGTGGCGACCAACACCGTGCTGAGCCTGGGCACCCACGAAGTGGTGCTGACGGCTTTCGACGCCGCAGGCAATGCGGCTTACTGCACGAACTACGTTGTGGTGGCAGACCAAACGCCGCCTTCAATCACCTGCCCGCCAGACATCACGGTTACCAACGACCCGGGACAGTGCGGTGCCGTGGTGTATTACACGGTGCCAGTGGGGCAGGACACCTGTTCAGCCCCGGCAACCACACAGGTTGCAGGTCAGGCCAGCGGGACATGGTTCCCGGTCGGAAGGACCACCAACCTGTTCAGGGTGACGGATGTCGCGGGAAACAGCGCGGAATGCGCCTTTGTGGTGTCGGTGCGTGATGCGGAGCCGCCGGTCATTACCTGCCCGACCAACATGGTGGTCAGCGCGGATCCGGGGCAGTGCAGCCGCAGCAACGTGATGTGGGAGGTTGCGGCGGGAGACAACTGCGCGGTGATCAACCTCGCAAGCGACCCGCCGTCCGGCTCCACCTTCTCGGTGGGGGTGACGATCGTCAGATGCGTGGCGACGGACACCGCCGGGAACACGAACGGGTGCAGCTTCACGGTGACCGTGGTTGCTCCGGCGCCGATTCTTGAGGGTCCAACCGCTCAAACCGTGCCGCTGGGGCAGACTGCCAGCTTCTGTGTCAGTGCCACCAACCAATGCGGTGGGCAGCCGGCCTATCAATGGCGGTTCAATGGGACTGAGATCCCCGGAGCCACCACCAACTGCTACGCCTTCCCGATTCTCCAGCTCACCAACGCAGGCAGCTACGATGTGGTGGTGATGAACGCCGCCGCAGCCGTGACCAGTCCGGCGGCGATGCTCACTGTGGTTGGGCCTTACCTTACCCCTTGCCTTGGGGAGCAGACACTGGCCGGCGCGGGGCGGACGAACATCATTTTCACTTTCCCGAGCGTTCCCGGGATCAACTACGTCGTTCAATACCGGGATGCGCTGACCGACGCCAACGATTGGCGGCCCGCCATCACCAACCCGGGCACTGGCGGCCTCATAACGAACGACTTCCCGATCACCGCCGATCCCCCCGGCCGGTTCTATCGTGTGCTGGTTCCTTGAGCGTTGAGGCGACCGCCGTGTTGAACGGTGGACAGGATGCCTCCCGGCGGGGTCGCGATCCGCGCCAGCCTCTGGCATGGGCCGTCATGCAGCACCTTGGCATCCGGCGGGATGCGTGCGGACATCATCGGGTTCCCGCTTATAAGATAGAAGCGCAGTGCCTTGTCCATGCTGAACCACGGACCAGTCATTGCCAGCACGGTGACCGCCGCACCGCCGACTACAGCCCACACGATGGCCTGCGCCTGCGGCAGGCCGCTCACCTTGGCCAGCAACCATGCCAGTGCCGCATGAAGATGGAAGGTGAGCGGCATGTTCGGGATGCCGAGCGCACCGCGCTCAATAATCGAACGAGCCTGCACGAGGTAGTAGGCTCCGTTCACGCCGGGCATATGCTGCGTGCTGAATGTCGTGTTTGCTTTGCTCCGCCGGCCAGTTAACACCAATGTGAACAGGATGTCGTTCGCGGTCTGGCGGATTGTTCCGCTCAACGGGCTTCTTCAGCTCGGCGGTCAATAATCACTGATTACTGATGACCGATTACTGGCGGCCGCCTTCCCAAGTTCAGCTTTTGAGGGCCTTTGACAACGCCCGCCCCACGCGCTAACCTGTCGCCATGAAAGTCGCTTTGGCTCCAACCCTTGAGAAGTTCGTGTCCAAGAAGATCAAGACCGGGACATACTTGGACGCGAGCGATGTAATTCGTGAGAGCCTGCGCCGCTGGAAAGAACAGGAAGCGCCGGGGCGAGCGGCATCGGACTGGCTGGAGCAGGAGATTCAGGAGGGGCTTGATAGCTCCGATTTGCCGGGAGGCCCGGACTTTTGGCGTGATCTTCGCAAGGAACTTCATGGGGAACACAAGAAAGGCTCGCGCCGACGATGAACTACCTTGTCAAGGCGCGCGCCCGGTTCGACCTTAAGAGCCACTGGCGTTATATCGCGCGGGACAACCTCCCGGCGGCTGACCGGTTGCTGGACGCAGCGGAAGAAACCTTCCAACTCATTGCCGAGAGCCCCGACATCGGCTCCCAGCGCAGCTTCCGCAAGTTTGTCGGGATCCGGTCCCGGCCAGTTTCGGGCTTCAGGAACTATCTTGTCTTCTACCAAACGCGAGGGAAGGCAGTGGTGATCGTGCGTGTCCTTCATGGTATGCGCGATTTGCCAAGGTTTTTTTTCAAGCCGAGAGCATGATGCGATTTCTGGCTGCCGCCCCGTCGCCTGCCGCTTTCAGTCTTCAGCTTTTCCGCCTGGCCCAGCTTTA
>JAPLUA010000315.1 GCA_026397855.1 Verrucomicrobiota bacterium
GCAGATTACAAATCTGCGCTACTTAACGCCCGAACCACGTAACGCAGACTTGCAGTCTGCTGTATCGCACGTTTTCAACCTGCCAGCGCCCGCACGAGTCCAAGGTGCCTGGACACGACGAACGCCCGGCCGATTACAAATCGGCGATACAGCAGATTACAAATCTGCGCTACTTAACGCCCGAACCACGTAACGCAGACTTGCAGTCTGCACTACCTCACAGCACTTGCGGCCACGGGCAGCCAATCGCGTCCGTCCTGCTGCGGCAGCATACCATCGTCTCGCTGCTGCGCAAGCCGGAGGCTTACGCCACTATCCCGCGCGGCTAGGGTTGCGACCGTGGCACCTTCAAATCCGCCAGGAAATCAGGCGTGATCTTCTTCCCCACGAGGTAGAACTTGCGGTCCGGGTGCCACAGGACATCGTTCCCCTTCCGCGTGGTGAAGCTCGAATAGACCCCGATGTCCGTGCTGCCGTGCTTGCCGATGATCGGCGGGGTGCCGTCGTAGCGCAGTCCATCGGTGTCCATCAACTGCTTCGACTCGCTGAACCAGACCGGCTGCTCGGCGCCCGCCCGGAATTCACCCAGCGCGATGAAGGCGGGGCGGCGAGGCCCGTAGGTGGCCTCGGGCTTGGCCTCCATGTTGCCGCGATTGTTGTGATGCAGCAGCGCATAGCGCCCGTCCGACAACTGGTAAATCGGGCAGCAGCCGAGTGGCTGGAGGATCGGCAGCCCGCCGTCCTTGCGCAGCAGCGGCCGGGGATTGCACCACGTCTCCCCGTCGTCTGCGGACACGCTGTACCAGATATACCCGCTGTTGGTACGCATGACGCAGAACAGCCGCTTGTCGGGAAGCCGGACGATGCTCGGCTCCTGGGCAATGCTCAGCAGGGGATGCTTATAATGCGGCACGCGCAATGCCTTCTCACCCCACCCGGAGTATTTCACGCGCAGATCCTTCGGCTCAGGGTTGGCATCCACGTTCTCGAAGCGCATGAACTCCACCACCGACTCGATCTGCGTCCACGACTCGACTTTCTTGAGCGTCGCCGCAGCCCGGTTGACCCAGTGGGTGTAGCCGACGAAAAAGCCCCCCTTCAGGTCCCGCATCGGGCTTTGCCAGACGATCCATTCGGCGGGGATTTCGCCCTTGGGATCGTCATAGATGCTCTTGGGCATCGGAATGCCCTGCGGCTTTGACCAGGTAACGCCCTTATCATCGCTGTAGATGCCCTCCATTGTGCCGGTGTGCATCTGGATCCAGCCCGCGTTCCCCTGGTTGCGGTTGTAAACCACGTAGATCCGGCCGGACTTTGAGACCATTGGGAAGCCCCAGCTCGCCATGTGCGCAGGATCGTCCGGAGTCGCGGGCCCTGCCAGGTGGCTGGGCGGCGACCAGGAAGCTCCCTCATCGGTCGAGCGCGAGAAAACGATGCGGTTGCCGACCGCCGCGTCGGGGGCCTTGGTGTCCTGGGTCCAAATGGCCATGAGCGAACCGTCGGGGCCGTCGAAGACAAGGAAGTGCTCGTTATGCCCGTCGCGAGTGGAGCCGTCAAAGCTGCCGGGAACGAACACAACATAATCCGGCTGGCTCCTTCGCACCTCCCGCTGCAGGGTCTCCTTCACACCGGAGGCTGCGGCCATAGCCAGACCTCCGCACAGCAGAAACGCCACGCCGCTTGCCAGCGTACGACAGGTGATCGATGAAGCCGGGCTGCATCGGCGGATGAGTCGGGACACATGATGATTGAACGCGCGCATAGCCCAATGATAGCGCGCGCGTCGCCGGAAAAGCAAATCCCGGCCGCGAAATAGATGGTGCAACCTCCCATCCTCTGCTATGTGATGATCGCTGACAACTGAAGTAGTGCTGCGATGAAAATCACGGA